>JAGXIN010000072.1 GCA_024635575.1 Flavobacteriia bacterium | reverse complement strand
TGGCGCAGGCAACAATACCTCATCGCCGGGATTTAACAAGACCATGGCCACGTTGGCAATAGATTGTTTTGCCCCGGTAGAAACCACAATTTGATTGGGTTGATACGTTAAATTGTTGTCTCTTTTAAATTTTTCGCAAATCGCCTTTTTTAAATCCATATATCCATCAACAGGACTATAAGAACTATAGTTGTCGTGAATTGCCTGTATGGCAGCCTCCTTTATAAAATCGGGCGTATTAAAGTCTGGTTCCCCTAAACTTAAACTGATAATGTCTTTTCCCTGTTCTTTTAGTTCTCTGGCTTTTGCAGCCATGGCTAAAGTTTCTGAAACCGGTAAATTGTTAATTCTGTCTGAAAGTTGGTTGGTCATATGTAATATTTATGCGTGCGCAGGCTTAACGCCCAACGTTTTTAATTGATTAAAATGTTCTACAATTGCCTTTTTAAAAGATTTATATTCATTGTACGGCAAATTAAATTCCATGGCCGTTTCTTTCACAATTTTTGCAATTTTTCCATAATGAATATGTGAAATATGAGGAAAAATATGATGTTCCACCTGATGGTTCAAACCTCCTGTGTACCAAGAAATAAATTTATTTGTTGGTGCAAAATTTGATGTTGTATACAGCTGATGCACCGCCCATGTATGCTCTAAATTGCCTTCATTATCCGGTATCGGCATATCAGTTTTTGGAACCACGTGCGCCAATTGGAAAACAACGCTCAAAATCATTCCTGCGGTATAATGCATCACAAAAAATCCGATTAACACTTTCCACCAGGCAATGTCCAAAACCAATAGCGGTAAAACAATCCACATAAAATAATAAATCAGTTTGGTCACGATTAAAGTAGTCCATTCCGTGGCCGGATTTGGAAATTTACCATAAGAAAGCTTGCGCTTCAGATATTTGCGCATTTGTTTAAAATCGGTGGTGATTGCCCAGTTAATGGTTAACAATCCGTATAAAAAAAAGGAATAATATTTTTGAAACTGATGTATTTTGAGCCATTTGGCGTGTTTGGTAAAACGTATAATTCTGCCGGCATCAATATCCTCATCGTGTCCCTGAATATTGGTGAATGTATGGTGTAAAACATTGTGCTGCACTTTCCAGTTGTAAACATTTCCTGCCAAAATGTAAATGCTGCTTCCCATGATTTTATTAACCCACTTTTTGTTTGAGAAAGAATCATGATTGCTGTCGTGCATCACATTCATTCCTACGCCAGCCATCCCAATTCCAATGACAACAGTCAATAAAAGCAAAGCCCATTGTGGCATAGAAACCGTTAATATTATAATTAAGGGAACTAAAAATATGCCAAACATGATGATGGCTTTTGTGTATAATTTCCAGTTTCCGGTGCGTTTAATCTTATTTTCCTTAAAATAAGTATTCACCCTTTTGTTTAGTGTCCTGAAAAAAATTGCTTTGTCAGTTCGTGAAAAGCTGATGGTATTGTTTGTCATAATTATATTTATCTGTCAATATATCTATTACATCTCCAAAATTACGCCATTAATGTTTTGTGAAATAACTTTTGTGAAAAATATAACATTTTTTTAAAAGATGTTAATTTAATTAAGGAAACCGTAATTTTGCGTCAACAATACCACAAATATGGACATCATTTTAAAATATTTCCCCGATTTATCGGAAAATCAAATATCTCAATTTTCAAAATTAGAGGAATTATATACTTTTTGGAATGCCCAAATCAATGTAATTTCAAGAAAAGACATTGAGGAGTTGCAGGTTAGGCACATATTGCATTCATTGGGAATTGCAAAAGTTCAGGTATTTAAGCCTGGCACCCGTGTATTGGATGTGGGAACAGGTGGTGGTTTTCCTGGTATTCCGTTGGCCATATTATTTCCTGAAACGCATTTTCATTTGGTTGATTCGATCGGAAAAAAAATTAAAGTGGTGAAGGAAATTGCCGCTGCACTAGATTTAAAAAATGTAAAAGCGGAAGCTATCAGGGCTGAAGAAGTAAAAGGTGAATTCGATTTTATCGTGAGCAGGGCAGTTACAAATATGGATGAATTTGTAAAATGGACCAGAAATAAAATTGCAAAAAAACAAAAACACGAATTAAAAAACGGCATTTTATATTTAAAAGGCGGTGATTTAACCGGAGAATTACAACATTTTCCAAATGCCAGACTGTTTAATTTAAACGAATATTTTGAAGATGATTTTTTTGAAACAAAAAAAATAGTGCATATTCCTTTAAAAAAGAAATAAATATGATTTATGTTATCTTTTAATCAAATAATAAAAGGTAAATTTATCTATTATTAAATCATAAATTATGAGTCAAGTCAAAGAATGTTTAGTCTGTAAAAAACCATTCACCGAAGTTCCGGTAACAAAATTTTATTATCAGGAAAGTGAATTTTACATCTGTCCTCAACACATCCCTATTTTAATACATCACCCTGAACAATTAAATGGTTTATTGGCTGGCGCCGACAAACTTCAGGGCGGTTAAATAAAGGATTATTACAATTATTGCACAAAAAAACGCGCCGATTGGCGCGTTTTTTATTTATATATTTATACTACTTTTTAAATTTTGTAGACAAATCTTTACCTAATTCCTTCAATTTTTCAATAGCGCTTTCCACTTCTTTCTCAACCGTTTCAATTGAACTTTCTTTCAAAAACGGATATTTGTAATCTGTTGGCGGCACAAAAGTTTCTTTAATGGTACGGGTATTTACCCAACGCAATAAATTCCATACAGAACCGGCCTTGTCGTTTGTTCCCGATCCGCGAGCACCTCCAAATGGTTGTTGTCCAACAACTGCACCGGTTGGTTTGTCGTTGATATAGAAATTTCCTGCAGCATTTTCCAATTTGTCGGTTGCAATGTCAATCACATATCGGTCGCCGCTAAAAATGGCTCCCGTTAATGCATATTCACTGGTGCCGTCAATGATATCCAAAGTTTCTTCCCATTTCTCATCTTCATAAACAAAAATGGTCATTATTGGTCCGAATAGTTCATTACACATTGTTTTATATTTCGGATTGGTGGTTAAAATTACTGTTGGTTCAATAAAATAACCTATTTCATCGCTATAACCGCCGCCAATAATAATTTCTGCATCAGCATCTGCTTTCGCTTCTTCAATATAACCTGATAATTTTTTGAACGCTCGGTTGTCAATTACTGCATTTACAAAGTTTGTAGTGTCTTCCGGAGATCCCATTTTAAAAGATTTTATATCTTTTTCAATGGAATTTCTTATTCTTCCCCATAAACTTTTTGGCAAATACGCACGTGATGCAGCGGAACATTTTTGGCCTTGGAATTCAAAAGCACCTCTAGATATTGCCGTAGCAACTTCTTGAGGATTCGCAGTTGGATGAGCCCAAATAAAATCTTTACCTCCTGTTTCTCCAACAATTCTTGGATAAGATTTATAATTGCCTACATTCTTTCCAATGGTTTCCCAAAAACTATTGAAGACCGGTGTAGACCCTGTAAAGTGAACTCCAGCAAAATCGCGATTGTTCAGAACAACATCAGTAATCATAGCTGAATTGCCAGTTACCATATTGATAACGCCGTCTGGCAAACCTGCAGCTTTAAACAATTCCATAATTACCTGCGCAGAATATACTTGTGAACTTGCCGGTTTCCAAATCACTACATTTCCCATCAAAGCCGGAGCCGAAGGTAAATTTCCTGCAATAGCTGTAAAGTTGAAAGGTGTAATTGCATACACAAAGCCTTCAAGTGCACGATATTCCATACGGTTCCAGATACCTGTGGAAGATATTGGCTGATTGCTGTAAATCTCTGTCATAAATTGAACGTTAAAACGCAAAAAGTCGATTAATTCACATGCAGCATCAATTTCAGCCTGGAATACGTTTTTGGATTGTGCAATCATGGTTGCCGCATTCATTTTGTATCTAAATGGTCCAGCCAATAAATCGGCGGCTTTTAAGAAAATAGCGGCTCTGTGTTCCCAGCTTGTGGCTGCCCATTTTACGCGTGCTTCAGCAGCTTTTTTAATGGCCAGTTCAATATGTTCTTTTTCGGCAGTATGGTATTTTCCCACACAATGTTTGTGATCGTGAGGAGGATGAATATCTACTGTATTTCCTGTTCTGTATTCTTTTCCTCCAATATAAAAAGGAATGTCAACCTGTTCGTTGAACATTTTTTTATAGGTGTCTAATAACGCTTTGCGTTCTGGAGTTCCTGGAGCATATGAATTTATAGGCTCATTAACTGCTTTTGGTACGTTGTAAAATCCTGAAGCCATCGTGTTTATTTTTAAGGTTTTTTAATTTAAATTTGTTTTGCAAAGTTACAAAATTGAATTTACTTTTTATCTTACGCCCTAATACTCAATAATCAAATTTTAATACCATGTGTACCGTTACTTTTTTGCCCTTATCCAACACTGATTTCATTTTGACTTCCAACCGGGATGAACAAAGGCTAAGAGATACTTTTCCACCAAAAATATATGAAGAAAATGGCATTGAAATGCTTTTTCCGAAAGATAAAGTTGCCGGAGGAACCTGGATTGGGACGAGTTCAAAAAAAAGATTGGTTTGTGTATTAAACGGCGGTTTCATAAAACACGAAAGAAAGGGGAATTACAGCAAAAGCAGGGGGGTAATTGCCAAAGAGTTATTGAAAGAAAACAGCCTGCGACCTTATCTTGAAAACTTAGATTTGTTGGGTGTTGAACCTTTTACGATGGTAGTGGTTGACTGGAATAATAACGAACTGAAATTGGTTGAATTGGTTTGGGATGAACATGAAAAACACATCACAAAATACAAAAACGAACCAAAAATATGGTCCTCTTCTTCCCTGTATACCCATCAAGTTAAGGAATTACGGAAAAACTTGTTTCAACAGTGGCTTACTGAAAATGAATTTACTTCTGAAGCAATTTTGCAATTTCATCATCAAAAAACAGCAGATGAAGAACAGTCCATTTTAATGAAGCGCAAATATGTTGAAACGGTAAGCATCACTTCAATAAAAAAAGCGAAAAACAGCATTGAGATGTACTATGAAGATTTGGTGCATTCAGAAAAAACTTTTGTTTGCCTTTAATCAATATTGAAAAACAATTACTTCTCTAACAAAGCTAAAAAAGAATACAAATTAATTATGAATGCTGGAAACCATCAATTGAAAAGTGGGAATATATACTTTAAAAGCCCTAGAAGTGGAAAAGTTTACCATATTGTAAAAACCTTTCATTGCACCAATAGGTGATGTTAAAAAGCAATTCGATCTGTAAGTGTATTTTTGTGCGGGTTTTAATATTGGCTTTTTACCGATAACTCCGGAGCCTTCAACAACTTCATTATGGTTTAAAGAATCAAATATCATCCATTGACGTTCTAAAAGCTGAACGGTATCATTACTTTGGTTTTCAATGGTAACTTCATAGCTAAAAGCAAAATACAGCCTAAAATTTCGATAGCTAGTGCCTTCAAAATTAGAAGTTACTGAAATTTTAATTCCATTTGTTACTTGTTGTACCATAGTGACTTACTCCGATTTTATTGTTCAAAGATACTAAAATTTTAAATAATACACTAGTTATTTATTTTTTCGGAATTGACATAACCTACACCAATAACTTTTGTGTATCTGCTTCCGAATTTTTTATAATACACCAAAACCGTGTAATCATTTTCAGTTTGGTAAAAAGATCCGCCAATATCATGATTGCTTATTGTTCCGTCAATTGATTTGGTTACATATTGATAATTGTAAAATCCCTGTTTCAATAGCAGTTTGGTTTCATACAAATTCAAAGCTTCATTGTATTCTAATTTGTTTGCATCATTTAACTGCCAGTTGTTGAAATTTCCGCTCACATAAACATCCTTTCCTTCCAGGTTTTGCGAAGTTTCTAATGAAAAATATACCCAACTGTAATCGGCATCCGTGTTATTATTTTCACCGATTAATGTCCTGATTACAAAATTTCCGTTTACATCGGGATAAAAGGTATAAGGTTGGTTTCTTCTTTCTTGATCAGTAAATAAATAGGTATGGTATAATTCTTCACCCAATTCAACATTGGCAATATTCAACGAGGAATTTCGAATGGATTTGGAATCGAAATACAAAAATTCATTTCCGCCCCAAAAACTTGTTTCCTTATTGTATTTGTAAAGCAACTGGTCGCCTCTAAAAAATTGTGGCTTTAATCCGATAATGGCATTTTGCCAATTGTTATTTTGAAGAATTACCGGAATAATTTCTTCGTTCGGATTGTTAATGCGCAAGTTTGGCGTATTGATGGAAAATTCAACAGATTGTTTTGTATCGATGTAGAAAATATCTCTGCTTTTATAAACAGCAACGCCAACGGTAACTTTAGGTTCATAAACCACAAAATCACGTTTAAAAACTACTTCCTCCTCTTCATCTAAAACCGAAATTAAATAGTTGCCCGAAATTTTAAGTTTCGTGGTTTCATTTGGAATGGTTACGCTATAATTTTTATAGGGTTTTAAAGTGTTAAATGAATTTTCATAATCACGTATTCTGTCTTCTGCAAAACCATCTATAAATTCTGATTCTGACAAATCTGATTTGTTCCAGTCTAAATCACAATGTTCAATTTTGTAGGAATAGATATGTTCATCAGCATTTAAATCGTCAAATGTCAGCAGTAGTTTTTCCCCGAGCTGAACAATTGGCGCATAGGAATTTATGGCCATCGGTTTTAATATGATGGTTTTAATATGTGCGGCATCCGTGCCGTCAGTTTGGGAAAATCCAAATTGAAAAGCGCATAAAAAATAAAAAAATATAAAGCCATTTTTTATCATAATACATAATTTTAATACCGAAGATTTTAATTAATTCCCCAAGTAAATATAAAGCTAAAAGTACGAAAACTATACCACAGTTGCCATGAACAAATATTTATACGAAAATATGATAAAAAACATAAATTACTAAGGGATAAATTGTATTTTTGCTCCGTTTTTTAAAGACTATTAAATAAACTTAAGATATATGTCAAAGGACATTCATATTAAAAAAGGTCTAGATATTAAGCTAAAAGGTGAAGCAATAAAACTTACCGAAAATGCAATAACTAGTGATGTTTACACATTAAAACCTGAAGATTTCCATAGTATTATTCCTAAATTATCCGTAAAAATTGGCGAAACTCTAAAAGCCGGAGAAGCGGTATTTTATAATAAGGCCAACGAGGAAATGAAATTTTCGTCACCAGTTAGCGGTGAAGTTTTGGACATTGTTCGCGGGGAAAAAAGAAAAATATTGGCCATTAAAATTAAAGCTGATAAGGAGCAACAATTTGTTGATTTTGGAATAAAAGATCCTAAATCCATGAAAGCCGAAGAGATTATAAGTCATTTATTGGCATCCGGTTGTTGGACTTTTATCAAACAAAGGCCTTATGACGTCATTGCAAATACGACAAATACACCAAAGGCAATTTTTGTTTCTGCTTATGCCAGCGCACCTTTGGCTGCCGATTATGATTATGTTTTGGCTGGAAAAGAAAAAGAATTACAGGCGGCAGTATCAGCTTTAAGCATATTAACCAGCGGAGAAGTTCACGTTTCTGTAGGTAAAAATACTACCTCACCTTTGGCAGTACTGAATAATATAAACTTGCATAAAGTTTCAGGCCCGCATCCTTCAGGAAATGTAGGTACTCAGATTAATAAAATAAGTCCTGTTAATAAAGGGGAAACCGTTTGGACAATCACGCCTCAAGATCTAGTAATTATTGGAGAATTATTTTTAACAGGTAAATTTAATGCCGAACGCACCATAGCGTTGGCAGGTTCTTCGGTTGAAGCTCCAAAATATTACAAAACAAAAATTGGCGCAACTATAACTTCTTTAGTTGACAAAAAATTAAAAGGAAATAACAACAGAATTATCAGTGGCAATGTTTTAACGGGCAAAGCCAAAAATCTTAAGGACAGTTTAGGATATTATGATAATATGATTACTGTTATTCCTGAAGGCGATGATTATGAACTATTTGGATGGGTCAAGCCAATATTCAATAAAATATCTTACTCAAGAGCCTTTACTTTTTCATGGTTGTTGCCAAATAAAAAGTACAATTTAGACACCAATACAAATGGTGAACAAAGAGCCTTTGTAGTTACCGGGGCATATGAAGATGTTTTTCCTTTAGATATTTATCCGATGCAAATTTTAAAATCTTGTTTATACGAGGATTTGGATGAAATGGAACAATTAGGCATGTATGAAGTGGCTCCAGAAGATTTTGCCTTAACAGAATTTATTTGTGTTTCTAAACAACCACATCAAGAAATTATTAGAAAAGGTTTAGACTTAATGTTAAAAGAAATAGGATAAGGTTATGGGATTAAAAGAAAAATTAGATTCTATCAAAGAAAAAGGAAAAGGGAAAAAGTGGTTGCCTGCTTTTGAAGCTTTTCATACTTTTTTATATACACCTGACGAAACTACGCATTCCGGCGGTCACATAAAAGGAGCCGATGATTTGAAAAGAACGATGATGATGGTGGTGTTGGCACTAATACCTTGTTTGATATTTGGCATGTTCAACACAGGTTTTCAACATTTTAAAGCATTTGGCACACCGGTAGATTTTTTATCTATGGATGCCTTTTGGTTTGGTTTTTTAAAAGTACTTCCCCTTGTTGTAGTTTCTTATGTTGTTGGGCTTGGAGTTGAGGTTCTTTTTGCAATAATTAAAGGACACGAAGTTGAAGAAGGCTATTTTGTGACAGGAATGTTAGTTCCATTAATTGTGCCTATAGACATCCCTCTTTGGATGCTTTCTGTATCCGTAATTTTTGGTGTGGTCATAGGAAAAGAAGTTTTCGGTGGCACCGGAATGAATATTTTAAACCCAGCTTTAGTAATCCGTGCATTTTTATTCTTCGCCTACCCAACTTGGATGAGTGGAGATAAGGTTTGGGTACAAGGTGCAGTTGAAAGAGCCAATGAAATGGCTGCAGGCGCAGATGTGGCTGCCATATCAGGCGAAACTATATTAGGAGGAATTGCCCAAGGAAATCCGGTTACGCATTCCCTATCTGATATGTTCTTCGGATTTATTCCTGGATCTGTAGGGGAAACCTCAACTTTCCTAATATTATTGGCAGGTTTATTCTTGATATTTACTAAAATTGGAAGTTGGAGAATTATGGCATCTTCTATATTAGGGGCAATTGTTATGGGGCTTATTTTTAATGGAGTTGTAGATGTCGGTTGGATTAAAGAAGGGAGTAAGTTTTATGGGTTGATGAGTACAGAATATTGGCACCATTTATTAATTGGAGGATTCGCATTTGGCGTTGTTTTTATGGCAACCGATCCGGTAACTGCCTCTCAGACTAATAAGGGCAAATGGATTTACGGATTTTTAATAGGATTTATTTCAATTATGATCAGGGTATTTAATCCTGCCTATCCGGAGGGCGTAATGTTGGCAATTTTATTAATGAACGTTTTCGCACCAACCATTGACCATTATATTGTTAAAGGCAATGTTAAAGGAAGATTAAAACGTTTAAAAGCAAAAATAGCATAACAATGGCAAAGAATACTGAAAGTAACGTTTATACAATATTGTTCGCAACAGGAATGGTTCTTGTTGTTGGTACTTTATTAGCGTTTTTAGCGTCTTCGTTAAAAGAAAAAATAGCTGAAAACAAAAGAATAGAAAAACAACAAAACATCTTATATGCAATGGGTATTAACGAAAACGACGAAAATAGTGTTGAGTTTGTATCTAAAGATATAGTTGGTGAAGAATTTAACAAATATATTACTAAACAATTAGTAATTACAGGAACTGATGTTGTTGAAAATGACAAGGCATATTTAATAGATTTAAAAAAAGAATCAGCATTAGCAAAAGACCCAAACTACCAAAGAAGATTACCACTTTTTGTTGGTAATAAAGATGGTAAAGAGTTTTACATTGTTCCAGTTAGAGGTAAGGGATTATGGGATGCAATTTGGGGTTATGTAGCTGTGGATAATCAATTAATAATTCAAGGTGTATATTTTGATCACGCAGGAGAAACACCAGGTTTAGGATCAAACATAAAAGAACGCTTTTTTATGGATGATTTTAAAGGTGAACATATTTTAGATGGAGATGTATTCAAAGGAGTTTCAGTTTCTAAGGGTAATTCAGATCCAAAAAATTTAGATAAAACAGATTATGAAGTTGATGCAATTGCAGGATCTACTATTACAGGTGATGGTTTAGCAGCAATGCTTAAAAAAGACTTGAAAATGTATTTACCTTATTTAAAAACATTAAACCAATAATTTATGGGACTTTTATCAAAAAAAGATTTAAAATTAATTACAGATCCTTTAGCAGATAATAATCCTATTACTATACAAGTATTAGGTATTTGCTCTGCCTTGGCAATTACAGCTGAATTAAAAGCATCAATTGTAATGTCTATTGCAGTACTTTTTGTAATGGGACTGGGTAATTTAACTATTTCATTAATGCGAAATATAATTCCACCAAAAATTAGAATTATAGTACAACTTATTGTTGTAGCGACATTAGTAATTATTGTTGATTTAGTGTTGAAAGCTTTTGCTTATGAACTGAGTAAAACATTATCCGTATTTGTGGGGTTAATTATTACCAACTGTATTATTATGGGACGTTTTGAAGCTTTTGCTTTAGCTAATGGACCTATAAGATCATTTATAGATGGTGTTGGAAACGCATTGGGTTACGCAGTAATACTTATTATAGTAGGATTTTTTAGAGAATTATTAGGGTCAGGAACTTTATTAGGTTTTAAAGTATTAGGTGATCCTATTGAAAAAACCGGCGTGTATGCTTATGGATATGAAAACAACGGATTTATGTTGTTGGCTCCTATGGCTTTGATTACCATAGGAATAATAATTTGGGTGCAACGCTCAAGAAATATAGCATTAATCGAACATAACTAAAATTAGTAGGTAGTTAACAGTGGCAGTAAGCAAAAATTACTGAAAACCGAAAACTAAAAACTGAAAACTAAAATATATGGAACACATAGAATTATTTTTTAAGTCAATATTTATAGATAATATGATATTTGCTACATTCTTGGGAATGTGCTCCTATCTGGCAGTATCTAAAAAAGTGGCAACAGCAGTCGGACTTGGAGCAGCCGTTATATTTGTAATGGCAATAACTGTTCCCTTAAACTGGTTGTTGGATGTTTACTTATTAAAAGACGGTGCTTTGATCTGGTTAGGTCCAGAATACGCTGAATACGATTTAAGCTTCTTATCTTTTATTCTGTTTATAGCAACCATTGCGACAATGGTACAATTGGTTGAAATCATTGTTGAGAAATTTTCCCCTGCACTGTACAATTCCTTGGGTATATTTTTGCCTTTAATAGCAGTAAACTGTGCAATTTTAGGAGGTTCCTTATTTATGCAATCTCGTGAAATCCAAACCTTGGGATTGGCTTTTAACTATGGGGTAAGTTCTGGAATTGGTTGGTTTTTAGCCATTTTAGCCATAGCAGCTATTCGTGAAAAAATTAGATATTCAAATGTTCCCGCACCTTTAAGAGGATTGGGAATTACTTTTATTGTTACAGGTTTAATGGCCATTGGATTTATGAGTTTTGGAGGAATGTTAACTGGCGGAGATGAAGAAAAAACTACAGAACAGAAAGTAGTTGTTGAACCTACCCAACAAAAAGTTGAAATTACCAAAGAAGCTATTGACATAGCCAAGAACGAAAAAGAAATTAAAGAATAATGATCATATTAGCAGTAAATACAGTTAGTACAATTTTAGCAACAGTAGTGGCCTTTTTGGTTATAACACTATTATTAGTTGCCTTATTATTGTTTGTAAAACAAAAATTATCGCCCTCAGGTCCCGTAAAAATTAAAATTAACGGCGAAAGGGAGATTGAAGTTTCTTCAGGAGGTTCATTATTAACCACCTTGTCAAACTCAAAAATATTTTTACCTTCTGCTTGCGGAGGCGGCGGAACTTGTTTGCAATGTGAATGTCATGTACATTCAGGCGGCGGAGAAGCATTGCCAACGGAAACACCTAACTTTAGCCGAAAAGAATTAAAAGAAGGAATCCGTTTGGCTTGTCAGGTAAAAGTAAAACAGAATATGGACATCAGCATTCCTGAAGAAGTATTTGGTATCAAAAAATTTAACGGAACGGTTGTACGTAATTATAACGTAGCGTCCTTTATCAAAGAATTTGTTGTTGAAATCCCTGAAGACATGGGTTATAAAGCTGGTGGATATATTCAAATTGAAATTCCTCCATGTGAAGTAAATTTTTCAGATATTGATATTACAGCGCATCCTGAAGAACATGATACACCTGATAAATTTAAAGAAGAATGGGATAAATTTGCTTTGTGGCCTTTGAAAATGGTGAATAAAGAAACTATTGAACGTGCCTACTCTATGGCTTCTTATCCCGCAGAAGGAAAAGAAATAATGTTGAATGTGCGTATCGCCACACCACCTTTTGACCGGGTTAAAAATGGATGGATGAATGTAAACCCTGGTATTGCATCATCTTATATCTTTTCTCGTAAAGCAGGTGATAAAGTAGTAATCTCAGGACCTTATGGTGAATTCTTTATCAATGAATCCGATGCTGAGATGTTATATGTAGGTGGTGGTGCAGGTATGGCCCCAATGCGTTCACATTTATATCACCTGTTCAAAACTCTTAAAACAGGAAGAAAAGTAACTTATTGGTATGGAGGTAGATCCAAACGTGAATTGTTCTATACAAATCACTTCAGAGAATTAGAAAACGAATTTCCTAACTTTAAATTTTATCTTGTACTTTCAGAACCTTTACCTGTCGATAATTGGGTGAATAAAAAAGATATAAATGATCCTGAAGGAGACGGATTTACAGGTTTTGTGCACAATGCGGTAATCAATGAATACTTGTCGAAACATGAATCTCCTGAAGACATTGAATTGTATTTTTGCGGACCGCCGTTAATGAATCAGGCCGTTCAAAAAATGGGTCAAGATTTTGGTATGGCTGATGAGAATATAAGATTTGATGACTTTGGAGGTTAGTCCAAGAAATCATAAAATAAGAAAACTAAATCCGATACCTTTGTGTCGGATTTTTTCATGTAACCCGTTTTGAAAATGAGCAGACCTCTTACAACCCAAGAATTACATAATTTGGCAATGAACATCGTTGGCAAAGATTTGGAAGCCAAAGGCTATGAATTTATTGCCATCAACAGCCAGTTAAAAAAGAACCCGCAGTTTGTGTGTGTCGATAAAAACAACATCCGTTATTTTGTGGTCGTAAAAGCTGTTTCCATTTCTGAATATGCCATTCCTTATGACATGATCTGGATGGAAACCATTAAACTCCATGCCAATAAAAACGACGCAAAAGTGCTTTTTGCGAGTGTTGGACTAGGTGATTCAAATGACCCCAGTTTACCGCCTCATTTAAATGAAGAATACCTGCTTCAATATGAAGGTCTGCAACTATTGGATGTATCATTAAACTAACAAAAAAAAACACGCCAATGGCGTGTTTTTCATAATAAATTATTTCATCAATTATTCAACTTTATTTTCAAGTAATTTGAAAAACTGATCTAGTTTAGGCATTAAAACAATACGAGTTCTTCTGTTTCTGGCTCTTCCTTCAACAGTATCATTAGATTCTAACGGCATATACTCACTTCTACCGGCAGCGATCAAACGGCTTGGTTGAATATTAAAGTCATTTTGTAAAACTCTAATAACGGATGTTGAACGTTTAACACTTAAATCCCAGTTGTCCTTCATATCAGAAGTATTGATTGGTTTGTTATCTGTGTACCCTTCAACCATCACCTCTAAATCAGGTTGTGCGGCTATTACATCAGCAACTTTACTCAACACTCTTTTTGCATCGTTTGAAATCACGTAGCTTCCGCTTTTAAATAATAATCTGTCGGCTATTGAGATGTAAACTACTGTTTTTTCCACATCAATTTGAATATCTTCATCTGTAAAACCATCTTTTAGCACACTTTTTAATTTAAATCCTAATGCTAAATTCAAAGAGTCTCTTTTGGTGATTGCTTTCTGAATATATTTTATATATTCATCTTTTTTCCCCATTTGGTTCAATGTCTCTTTAATATTGTCTGAAGCTGATTTAGACAATACCGTTAAATTTTCAACATATTCCAAAGTTTTTTCTTTGTCTTTTTTCAAATCTGCCACTTGCTGATTTAAGGCAGAAAGTCTGCTTTCACTTTCAATTCTGCATTTCATTAAATCGGCTTTCGTGTCAACCAATTCCGAACTCGTTTTGTTGTAATTGTTTTCCAATTCAGAGTATTTCTTTTGTGAAACACATGAACTTAAAACAACAGATGCCAGTAGCATCACAATTCCTATTTTCCTCATAATTTTAATTAATTTTAAATGTTTTTAGTGTGAAACAAAAGTAAATAAAACTAAGTACCAATTCTTAAATTCAAGTTAATTTATGATATTTTTAAGAATAAATAAAACTTTATATTTACCATCCAATTTCGTTACTAATTTAATAACAACTAAAGTTATGAAAAATTGTGTGTTTGTGCTTATTTTACTGATATTTTTCTCTTGTGAAAATAATCAAACAGATTTAAAAATAATTGAAGGGAATGCAATTGGAACAACATTTACAGTTCGTTATTTGGCTGGCGGCAGCAAAAATTATGAAACTAAAATAGACAGTTTAATTGCAGCCATTAACAAATCGGCTTCCACATATATTCCAACTTCGGATCTTTCTAAAATTAATAAAGGTGACACCACGATTTTGGCAGATGCAAATTTGCAGGAAATTTTCATAAAATCGAAAAAAATCTACAAGGAAACCAATGGTGCTTTCGACCCAACAGTAGGCATTTTGGTGAATGCTTATGGATTTGGGCCTGAAAAAGCAATTGAAAATTTAGATTCCCTAAAAATTCAGGAACTTTTAAAATATGTTGGTTTTGAAAAAGTAGCGTTAGAAAACGAAAAAATTAAAAAATTATATTCAGAAATTTATCTTGATTTCAATGCGATTGCCAAAGGCTATTTGGTTGATATGGTTAGTCGCATGTTTGAAAACAACGGGGTTGCAAATTATATGGTTGAAATTGGCGGTGAAATAAGGGCAAGAGGCCAAAATGAAAAAGGAACACCTTGGAAAATAGCCATTGAAAATCCAAATACCGATGGAAGTCGTTCTTTCGCAACTGTTATTGAACTTAAAAATGAATCTATTGCTACTTCAGGGAATTACAGAAAATTCAATATTAAGGAAGACGGAACGAAATATGTGCACACCATAAATCCAAAAACAGGATTTGCCAAAGAAAGCAATTTGCTGAGTGCATCTGTAATTTCAAAATTGGACTGTGCCGATGTTGATGGTTACGCCACAGCTTTCATGGAAATGGGATTTGAGAAATCTACAGATTTTGTAAAAAACCATCCCGAATTAAAAGCGTTTCTGATATATGTTCATGAAAATGGTGAAATAAAAACATACAAATCCGACAATTTCGATAATTAATTTATTTGAAACAAACAGGCAAAATTTCACCTTTTGTTAAACAATATTTTTCAATAAGTTCCGAAGAAATTTTTTCTGAATAATTTACTTCGTTCACTTTAAATCCAACGGCCCGTAATCGGTTAAAATAATCTTTGCCATATACACGAACGTGGTCATATTGTCCGAAATGTTTGGTGCGTTCTTCTGGATTTGTTATTGAAAAGTCCTCATAGGTTTTTCCCCTCTCTAAATCTTGAGGAATTTGAAAAATACCCATCCCTCCAGGTTTTAATACCCGATACAACTCGCTCATTGCTTTTTTATCATCTTCAATGTGCTCCAATACATGGTTGCAAAAAACAACATCAAAAGCATTTTCTTCAAAAGGTAAATCGCAAATATCTGCTTTTACATCAGCAATTGGTGAATATAAATCGGCGGTTAAATAATCTATGTTTTTAAGATTTCTAAACCGTTTTAAAAAACATTGTTCAGGAGCAATGTGCAACACTTTTAGAGGAGCTGTAAAAAAATCAGTTTCATTTTTTAAATACAGCCAAAGCAATCTATGCCGCTCTAATGAAAGTGTGCCTGGCGATAAGGCATTTTTACGCTGCTTTCCGTAGCCATAAGGCAAAAAACTTCTAAAACTTTTTCCGTCAATTGGATCAGTAAATCGTGATCCCCTTAAATAAATTGATATTACTGGACTTACCCAATAACTAGCTTTTATGAGTATTGGACGCGGTATTTTATTGAGTATAAATTTGAATAATCCTTCCAATGGTCTTATTTATAATCTTCCCTAACCGGAGAAAAGACATCTGTTACTTTACAATTTGTTAATGCTTTCCCGCTATGAATAACATTTGAAGGAATATTGGCAATCATTCCGGGTTCCAAAACAGTAGTAATACCCTGAATAACCAATTCCAGCTTTCCTTCAATTACTTGGGTAGATTGTTCATGGATATGCGAATGTTCCGGCAATACAGAACCTTCTTCAATCTCCCAAAAAGCGATTGTAAAACTATTTGTGTGAAAAAAGCGTCCGTTAAACCCTTTTATAATTTCTTTCTGTTCAATTTTAGAAATATCCTGAATCATTTTTTTAAGCTTATTGTTTGAACTCCTTTTCTTCATCACTTTCAATCCCCAAAGCCTCATAAACGTAGCTAAATGTTGAAAGCAATTCGGGTTTTCCATTTATAATGGCAACATCATGTTCAAAATGCGCACTTGGCTTTCCATCTTTGGTTAAAATAGTCCAACCATCATTCAACTGATTAATTTGATGCGTTCCCAAATTCACCATAGGTTCGATGGCAACAACCATTCCTTCCGTAAATTTTTTCCCTCTTCCTCTATGTCCATAATTTGGCATTTCAGGATCTTCATGCATTTCTTTTCCCAATCCATGACCCACCAATTCACGTACAATTCCATATCCGTGTTTTTCGCAATAATTTTGAATGGCATAACCTACGTCTCCAACCCTATTACCTGCCTTAAACTCACGTATTCCCATATACAGACTCTCTTTGGTAACCTTTAACAATTTTTTTGTTTCCTCATCAACTTCCCCAACTTCAAAAGTATAAGCGTGATCACCATAAAAACCATTCTTTAAAGCTCCGCAATCTATAGAAATAATATCTCCTTCCTGTAAAGGTTTATTGTTTGGAATGCCATGAACAATTTGAGCGTTCGGACTCATGCACAAGGTATTTGGAAAATCATATAATCCCAAAAAACCTGGTATGGCGCCTTGGTCTCTTATAAACTCTTCAGCCAATTTATCTAAATGTAATGTGGTAATGCCTGGTTTTACTTCTTTCGCCAAGATTCCTAAAGTTTTTGACACAATAAGGGCACTCTCGCGCATCAATTCAATTTCAGCTCTCGTTTTTAGTTTTATCATTCTATCATAAAATTTATGATGCAAAGGTACCTCAAAAAAAATAATTTTCAGGTTTGGTTTTTCTGAAAATACCCTTCTTCAAAAAACATTCCAATAAATGATTTAAAACAGTTTTTTTGCTATAAATGATTTGTAAATTTGTCTCATAATTATTTGAATGATAGGATATGTATAAAGCAGTTACCGCAGCAGAGGCTGTAAAAGTCATAAAGTCGCACGACAGGGTATATGTCCAAGCGGCAGCCGCGGCACCACAAGAATTGATAAACGCCATGGCTGCACGTCATGAAGAACTTAGAGGCGTTGAAGTTTGCCACTTACACACTGAAGGTGATGCTCCATATGCAGACCCAAAGTACAAAGACAGTTTTCACGTTAATTCGCTGTTTATTGGAAAAAACGTGCGCCATACCCTTAAAGCCGGCAATGGTTCTTATACACCGGTGTTTTTAAGTGAGGTACCCAATTTATTTAAACGAAATATTCTTCCAGTTGATGTTGCACTGATTCAGGTTTCTACCCCCGATAAACACGGATATTGTTCTCTTGGTGTTTCCTTGGAAGCTATTTTGGCGGTTATAGACAATGCAAAACACGTAATAGCGCAAATAAATGAACAAATGCCAAGAGTTCATGGCGAAGGAATCATTCATATTTCTGAACTGGACACTTTTGTTGAAGTGAATATGCCCATTCATGAGCATTCTTTGGCAGAACCAACACCCATAGAAAATAAAATAGGTGGTTTTATTGCCGAACTAATTGAAGACAGAAGTACGCTGCAAATGGGGATTGGCAACATTCCAAATGCAGTTTTGCATAAATTGGGGAATCATAAAGATTTAGGTCTGCACACCGAAATGTTTTCCGATGGCGTCATTGATTTGATTTTAAAAGATGTGATTAACGGAAATTATAAAGGTGTAAATGCCGGCAGGGCTTTGGCAACATTTTTAATGGGATCCAAGCGATTGTATGATTATGTAGATGACAATCCGTTTATTGAATTGCGATCTTGTAATTATGTGAACGACGTTTCCGTAATCAGACAAAACCCTAAAATGATTTCGATAAATTCGGCAATTCAAGTTGATTTAACCGGACAGGTTTGTGCTGATTCTATTGGAACAAGATTGTATTCTGGCGTTGGCGGACAAATGGATTTCATAAGAGGAGCCGGCTTAAGCGAAGGCGGAAAAGCCATTATTGCCATACCTTCTATGACAGAAAAAGGAATTAGCAGAATTGTACCTTTTTTGAATAAAGGTGCTGGAGTAGTCACTACCAGATCACATGTTCAATATATTATTACAGAATATGGGGTTGCCAATTTATATGGAAAAACCATTAAACAAAGGGCAAAAGAGCTTATTAAAATTGCACATCCAAATTGTAGAGAAGCCATTGAAAAAGAATTTTTTGAAACTACTGGAATGTAAAAAATAACCCAAAGACGAAAAAGCCGTAATTCAATTAATTGAATTACGGCTTTTATTTTTATTCAAATTAGATTTTACCGAGCCCTAAAAATCGAAATACCAATTGAACACATCTGTTTTTAATCCGAAGGAAATCCAAGTTAAGTTTGATTCTGAAAAACCTTTGGCGGGCGCTATCGGATCAAACTTTCTATAAGTTAAACCACCAAATAATTTTAAATTGGTGGCTGGATTAACCAAATAACCCAATTGAAAATCACCTATAATAACATTGGCTGTATTTCCCTGTCCTATCTGATTTCCATAATCCGAACCTCTGTTGTCATTGTCTGCAAAAACATCACCGCCATAACTGCTGGTGTCTGTTCCTTCAGCGAAATCAAATCCTTTTTTTCCTATCACTATTTTTGTATTCACATACCAGCGATTTTTGGTATAATTCAAAATCACGATGGCTTCCCTAAAATTGGCGCCCCATAAATGCGCCAGCGGCTGATTGTTATGCCCGATATTATAATTTAATTCGTCATGAGAATACGTGTAAGGACGCACTGCATTATATTCGGCCTGCAAAAATAAATTTTCTATATGAAATGCATTGTAGTATTTTGCGCCAAATTGCACCCCAAATTTATTTCCCCACCAGCCATTGCTATTTGTCATTTCCCCAACTCTAAAATCATCTAAAATCAATTGGGAATAAAGCGTAATTGCTTTCATTTTGTATTTTAAACTGAGTCCAAGCGTAGTGTTTCCTGCTCTTGAACCTGTTGCAAACTCCACTGCAGTATAAAAAATAAGCGGATTTATATAATTCACATCAAATCCCCTGTTGTTTACATCATCCCAAATAACAGTTTCAAACAATCCGATATTAAATTTTTTTGTAACGTTCCAATCCAAATAATGCATGGCCATATATTTTTGTTTGTAGGCGCCGTCAACTGTCAATTCAGGCCTTACATCCTGCATCCACATAAAAAAATTGGTGTATTTGATTTTCCAAAAATTGGTTGAAATTTTAAAATAAGGATAAGGTGAAGCCACATCCGATAGAAATAAGGAGCGATAGCCATCGCCTATAAAGTTTTTTCCCCTGCCAAACTGAAAGTTAAAATGATTGCTTGGCGTATAAGAAATATAGGCTTCAGCAACAGGATAATCATAGGCATCTTCCTGAAACGGCTTTGCAATTCCGCGACCGGGAATGATGGCCGGATTTCCTCCAGCAGGTTTGATGGATTCGGCATATTCATTTACGTAAGTTGCAAATCGGCCCTGACTTTCATAAAAACTTGTTGAAAAATTCAACTTTTTGCCAATTCCTCCATTTACCTGAATGGCACGTGTGTTGTTATAAGTTTTGAGACCCTCACTATCTTTTCCCAATTGTAAATCGACCACCGGATCTATGGTAAACCAAAAATCTTTTCCCTGCACATAAGCCATATGCTCATTTAATAACTTTCTGCCAAACCAAGTAGATTTTGGGGTGATTAACTTATTTTTTAAGGCGTCTAAATCCACAAATTCACTTACTTCATTATATAAATAAGGTTTTACTGCAGTATGTGAATTGCCTGCATTATTTAAATAGGAGTCGTACGCATTGTAAGTCGCATGTGTGAACGGAATATTTAATTCGCTATTATGTTCAGGAAATAACGTGGTTTTGGGTTCATCAAAAGTTAGTTCTTCCTTATGCTCAGGCAGTGCTACCACAACTTCTTTTTGAGTAATCACCTCTTCTATATTATCTTCCAAGGGAATTTTTAAAGGAAACCCAAACTGCATTTCAATAGCATGATTGTTATATTTTGCAGGAATTATTTTTGGAAGTGTATCAAAAACGCGTTCAATTTCTTCTTTCAATTCCTTGTAAGGAGAATTTACGTAGATGACTTTAAAATTTCCAGAAGTATCCACTAAAAAAATAATATTGATGGTTGCTTTAAATTTATCCGCTTTTAAATTTTCAGGAACTTTAAATTCCGAAATCACAGCAGTTTTAACTTGATTTCTGAAGCAATTCGCCAATTCAGAGATGGAAACAGTTTCACACTCTTTAAAAACCGGGTACTTTTCTTTTTGAGAAAATACTGAAACGGATGAAAAAAGCAGCAGAAAACTTAAAAATATCTTGTTCATTGTAAATTATTTCGAGATTTTTAGAACTTTATTGTTTTTTAATTGGTACTTCTCGCCGCTTTCAACACAAGTTGCGATACCGTTTTCATCAAATTTTAAACGATGACCATATTCACTAATCCAACCAATTTGTTTTGAAGGATTCCCAACAACCAAAGCATAAGACAAAACCGGTTTGGTCACTACAGAACCTGCGCCAACCAAAGCATATTCCCCAATTTCGTTGCCGCAAATAATGGTTGCATTCGCACCAATGCTTGCGCCTCTTTTTACCAAGGTTTCCTTGTATTCATCTTTGCGAATGATGGCACTTCGTGGATTTATAATATTGGTAAACACCATACTCGGCCCCAAAAAAACATCATCCTCGCAAATAACACCCGAATAAATGGAAACATTATTTTGGACTTTTACGTTTCTGCCTAAAACCACGCGCGGTGAAACAACTACATTCTGTCCAATATTGCAGTTTTCGCCTATTTTTGAATTTGGCATAATATGGCTGAAATGCCATATCTTTGTGCCTTTTCCAATTTCACAGCCTTCATCTATAACGGCTGTTTCATGTGCGAAATAATTATTTTTCATGAAATAAGAGTTAATTATTGGTTATTTAAACCATTTTTTTTCAATAAAGTTGCCATAGATTGAAATTTTAGATTTCTGTTGGATGCCAAGTTGTTTTAACTTCCTGTGTTTTCTCAATTAAGTAAGGTGACTCACACGATTCATTTGTCCAATCATGCTTTTTGTAAAAAATTGTTCTTTTAACATTGTGGCTTGCCAACTCACTAATAGATTTTATTAATTTTTCATCTGTTCCACAATAAATAATTGAATTTACATCCATATGTGATGCCATTTGACCGGCCAACTCCGCTTTTTTTCCGGTTAAAATATTTACCACACCGCCAGGCACATCAGAAGAATTTAACACTTCCGCAAAAGAAATTGCGGTTAATGGTTTGGTTTCTGAAGCCAAAACAACAACGGTATTTCCTCCAACAATTGCAGGAGCAATTACCGAAATTAATCCCAATAAACTTTGATTTTCAGGAGCAATAACTGCAACCACACCAACAGGTTCAACACTTGAAAAATTAAAATGTGAACTAGAAACCGGATTTACAGCACTAAAAAACTGTTGGTATTTATCACTCCAGCCAGCATAATATACTAGCCTGTCGATAGCATCGAGCACTTCGGTTTTAGCATTTGCCGGAGTCTCCCCTTGGGCAATAAGTTCGGCAATAAATTGCTCTTTTCTTCCCTCAAGCATTTCTGCAACTCTGTATAAAATTTGCCCTTTGTTTAGGGCTGTTGTATTTGCCCAGGAGCTTTGAACATTACGAGCAATTACAACGGAATTTCTAAAATCCTTGCGCGAAGCTAAACACATGTTTGCAATTAAATTTCCTTTGTTGTCATTGATTGTAAAATACCTTCCGGATTCTGTTCTGGGAAATTTACCGCCTATATATAATTTATACGTTTTTTGAATATTTAATCTACTCATAATCTTTCCTTAAAAATAATTAATCAAATTTCACATAAGGTTTTAAACCATGCAAACCACCTTCTCTTCCAAATCCGCTTTCTTTGGTTCCTCCAAAAGGGGATGCTGCATCAAATTTATTAAAGGTATTACCCCAAATTACACCAGCATTTAATTTTTGAGTTAAATGGAACATTTTAGCTCCATTTTGAGTCCAAACACCCGCCGATAATCCATAAGGTGTATTGTTTGCTTTTTCAATGACCTCATCAATGGTTCGAAAAGTTTGAATTGCCAAAACAGGACCAAAAATTTCCTCCTGCACAATTCTATGCGATTGCGACACATTTAAAAACAAAGTTGGTGCACACCAATTTCCGTTTTTAGGCAATTTACAATCTGGTTGGTAAATTTCACCACCTTCATTTAATCCAATTTTAATATAATTTTCAATGGTTTGTAATTGTTTTTTAGAATTTATGGCACCTATATCTGTATTTTTGTCCAATGGATCCCCAATAATTAAAGTATCCATTCTGCTTTTAAGTTTTTCAATAACTATATCAGCAACTGATTCCTGAACAAATAAACGTGAACCTGCACAACAAACATGACCTTGGTTAAAAAATATGGCATTAATTATTCCTTCCACAGCTTGATCAATTGCAGCATCTTCAAAAATAATATTAGCTCCTTTCCCTCCTAATTCCAATGTTAATTTTTTACCAGTACCCGCAGTTGCTTTCTGGATATATTTACCAACATTCGTTGATCCGGTAAAAGCAATTTTATCAACATCGGGATGATTTACAATCGTAGCTCCGGTTTCTCCTGCTCCTGTAACAATATTTACAACGCCCTTTGGGATCCCGCTTTCATGAATAATTTCCGCGAGTTTTAAAGCTGTTAAGGGTGTCGTCTCAGCAGGTTTTAACACCACAGTGTTTCCGGCTGCCAATGCAGGTGCAAGTTTCCAAGCGGCCATTAAAAGTGGAAAATTCCAAGGAATAATTTGCCCTACCACTCCAATCGGTTTGGGAGTTCTATTAGGAAAAGCATAAACCAGTTTATCTGCCCAACCTGCATAATAAAAAAAATGATTGGCTGCCAAAGGAATATCAATATCTCTTGATTCTCGAATAGGTTTGCCGCCATCTAAACTTTCAATCACAGCAAATTCTCTTGCACGCTCCTGAATTAGCCTAGCAATTCTAAAAATGTACTTGCCACGTTCTTTTCCAGTTAATTTAGACCAACTTTCAAAGGCTTTTTTAGCTGCTTGAACCGCTGCATCAACATCCTCAAAAGTTGCTTCTGCAACACTTGCAATTTTTTCGTTGGTTGATGGGTTTATGGTGTCAAAATATTTTCCGTTAATTGGTTCTGAAAACTTTCCGTTAATATACAAACCATATTTCTTTTTAATTTGAATATGATCTGTGCTTTCAGGTGCTTCATTATATGACCAGGATGCTTTAAACATACTATTGTCCTTGTTTTTTTGCATAATTAATCTTTTGAAAAATAATTGATAGATTGATAAATACCCGTTTCCGATTTAACCAATTGCATCAAAATATCATTTGTTATACTACTGGCTCCAAATCGAAAATAATTTTTATTCATCCACTTTTCACCCAATACTTCATTAAGCATTACCAAATATTGTAAGGCAATTTTAGAAGTTGAAATTCCTCCAGCGGGTTTCATGCCAATCATTTTTCCTGTCTTTAAATAGTAATCTTTTATGGCATGAAGCATGACATAAGTGACTGGCAAAGTTGCTGCAGGTTGAATTTTACCTGTTGATGTTTTAATGAAATCTGCCCCGGCATAAATAGCAATTTCGCTTGCTTTTCTAACGTTATCAAGGGTGTCAAGTTCCCCAGTTTCTAAAATTACTTTTAAATGTGCTTTTCCACAGGCTTCTTTTACAGCAGCAATTTCATCAAAAACATACTGATAATTCCCTGCAAGAAATTCACCCCTCGAAATAACCATATCAATTTCATCCGCTCCTTGATCTACAGCAAATTTTGTGTCGAGCAATTTTACTTCTAAACTCGATTGTCCACTTGGAAAAGCTGTAGCTACTGATGCCACATGAATATCACTTCCATGTAAAGCCTTTTTGGCTTCCTTAACAAAGGCCGGATACACGCAAATTGCGGCAACTGTAGGGATATTTTTCAAGGTATCATGAGGGTGCATGGCTTTATAACAAAGTTGTTGCACTTTTCTAGTAGTGTCTTTACCTTCAAGCGTTGTTAAGTCAATCATGCTTAAAGCAAGTTTCAATCCTTCAACTTTTGATGATGCTTTAATGCTGCGGGTGCAAAATCGTGCAATTCGCTCATTTACTCCCGTAGTATCATATACAGGCAAGTTATTCAAATTTGGAATCATTTATTTTAATATATTTTACGAAAATACTAATTTACTTAATAACTCAGCCTTAATATTAACCATTACTTACAAAAAATCCCGCATTTGCGGGATTTTTAAAATCTAAATAAATTTATTCAACTTTAAAAACAATTGGAAGTCCATATTTTACGCCAACAGGTTTGCCGCGTTGTCTTCCCGGTGTCATTTTTGGCAATAAATTAATGACTCTTATCGCCTCTTCTTGCAATTTTTTATGAGGAGCCCTTGCATTAATATCTGTAATATATCCGTTTTTGTCAATTTTAAACACCACAAAAATTTTTTGGATACTTCCTCGCGCCAATCCTAAATCGGCAGCTAATTCAATATTAAATCTTGTTGAAACAAATTTTGAAATTTGCTCTGAGAAACAATCTCTAAGTTCACTATTATTCCCTTTGCACCCCGGGAAAATTGGAACATCTTCAATCACCACAAATGCAACATCTTC
Source organism: Flavobacteriia bacterium (assembly GCA_024635575.1). GTDB lineage: Bacteria > Bacteroidota > Bacteroidia > Flavobacteriales > Flavobacteriaceae > Lutibacter. The sequence goes on along the minus strand of JAGXIN010000072.1, from coordinate 94 downwards.
CATTACTTCTTCCTCTTCCACAACCGCAACAATTTGTTTTTCCACATTCACAATAACCGCATCAAATTCATTGCTTTCGGTAGATTCTATAACC
>JAGXIN010000071.1 GCA_024635575.1 Flavobacteriia bacterium | reverse complement strand
TTCGAAAGAAAATTTAACATTTTCGGATACCCGTTTTGGCCACAGGATTTTCATTTACTGGTAATTTCAATGCTTGTGAGCGTTGTATTTATCATTTTATTTACCGTGGTTTTTGGACGCATATTTTGTGGATGGATTTGTACGCAGACTATTTTTATGGAAATGATTTTCAGAAAAGTGGAATATTTGATTGATGGTGACAGAACCAAACAAATTAAATTGGAGAAACAAATCTGGAATGGGGAGAAAATTAGAAAACGCGTTACAAAATGGATAGCGTTCTTTTTAATATCATTTCTAATTGCAAATGTTTTCTTTGCTTACATTATTGGGAGTGATATTTTAATTGAACACATCATGGATGGTCCTTTTAACCATTTAGGAACCTTAGTTAAACTTTTGGTTTTTACGGCTGTTTTTTATTTTGTGTTTGCGTGGTTTAGGGAACAAGTATGTATCATCGTTTGCCCCTACGGTAGGCTGCAAGGAGTTCTTTTAGACAATAAATCCATTAATGTGGCCTATGATTTTGTAAGGGGAGAAGGCGAAAATGGCAGAAAACCTTTGCGTAAAGGCCAAAATAGAGATGAATTGGGTTTTGGCGACTGTATTGTATGCATGCAATGCGTTCAGGTTTGCCCAACAGGAATTGACATTAGAAATGGGACGCAATTGGAATGCATTAATTGCACCGCCTGTATTGATGCTTGCGATGAAATAATGGACACCGTTGGGTTTGAAAGAGGTTTGATTCGCTATGCTTCCGAAGATAATATAGAAAAAAAGGAAAAATTTAAATTTAATGGGCGTTTAATTGCCTATTCAGCATTATTAACCGTTTTGGTAGGCGTACTTATTGCGATGTTATTTTTACGAAATGATGTTGAAGCAACTATTTTAAGGTTGCCTGGGCAAATATTTCAAACTACGGAAAACACCGTAAAAAATGTTTATACCTTTAAACTGATAAATAAAACCAATAAAAGTATTGAAGATATTGAAATTAAATTAATTTCCCATAGTGGAAAAGTGGAAATGATAGGCGGACTTTCCAAAGTAGAGAAACAAGGATTAAAGGAAGGTACATTATTTATTGAAATTGCTAAAAAAGATTTAAATTCGTCAAATGAAAAACTGAAAGTTGGCGTATATTCAAAAGGGAAATTAATAGAAGAAACAACCACCAATTTTGCAGGACCATTAAAAATTGATTAAATGAAGTTTAAAATTAGCTGGCCGACAGGCATTATTCTTGCGTTATCGGCATTCATCATATTCATACTTTCCTTTGTTTACAAGGCAACTTTTATGTCTCAATATGACCATCATTTGGTTTCCGATGACTACTATAAAGATGAATTGAATTATCAACAGGAAATTAATAAATTAAATAAAGCTGCAGCATTGAAGGAAGACATAACGTTATCTAAAGTGCCGGAAGGTTTATTGATTAAGTTTCCAGCCGAATTTGATTCTGAAAAAATAACGGGAACAATATCATTTCAAAGACCTTCAAATGATAAAATTGATTTTCAGTTTCCCATTAAATTAATAGCCTCTAACTATTTAATTTCAAACGAAAACTTGGTTGATGGTAGATGGAATGCTAAAATTGAATGGACAATTAACGGGACTACTTATTTGTTTAAAGAGAAATTAATGTACTAATATGCTTTGGACTGCACTTATTTTAGGTTTGGCTGGCGGATTTCATTGTATAGGAATGTGTGGACCAATCGCATTTATTATTCCGGTTAACAGGTCATCAACAACGTCGTTAATTTTTCAAACCTTTTTGTACCATTTTGGCAGATTATTGAGTTATTCAATCATAGGATTGCTTTTTGGTTTTATAGGAAAGGGATTGTATTTGGCAGGTTTTCAGCAACGGTTATCAATTTTAATGGGCGTTATCATGATTCTTACCATGATTACTCCGGTTTCAGTCTTTAATAAATATAATTTTTCAAAACCGCTTTATAAAATTATTGCAAAAGTTAAATACAATCTGGGAATTTATCTAAACAAAAAATCAAATAAAGCATTATTTTCAATAGGATTTTTTAATGGCTTTTTGCCCTGTGGGTTGGTTTATATTGCTTTAATTGGTTCAATTTCAACAGGAAATCCTTTACAGGGCGCTTTATATATGGCATTATTTGGCGTAGGAACAATTCCTATGATGACCTCAGCGGTATTGCTGGGAAATTTTGTCAGCGTTTCCTTACGTGCAAAATTTCAAAAAATAATTCCTGTTTTTGTGATTATCATCGGATTATTATTTATTTTGCGTGGACTGGGATTGGGAATCCCATATTTTTCACCTTCTGATGCAAAATTACAGCCCTTAAATGACCCGGAAATTTGTTTAATTTTTGAAAAAACAGACCATCATGGAAGAATCTCCTAAATTGACAATGGAAGATTTTGAAAAAGTATCTTCAAGTCAGGAACTTTTAAAAATAATTCGAAAAAAAAATATTTCTTTTGATAAAGTAGGAAAACGTTTATTTTATGAAGAAGAATTACGCAATTTACAAATTGAATTGGTGAAACTTCAACAGTGGATAGCAAAAAATAAAATGCGTGTGGCCATCATTTTTGAAGGGCGAGATGCTGCAGGAAAAGGAGGGAATATCAGACGTTTTACAGAACATTTAAATCCAAGAGCCATGAATGTAGTGGCTTTAACCAAACCAACGGAAATTGAACGCGGACAATGGTATTTTAGACGTTATATTAAAGAAATGCCCAATGCAGGTGAAATTGTTTTTTTTGACAGAAGCTGGTATAATAGGGCTGTAGTTGAACCAGTTATGGGTTTTTGTACGGAAAGCCAATATCAAAATTTTATGGTTCAGGTTTCTGAATTTGAGCATATGATATATGAAGACGGTCTTGTTTTAATAAAATTTTGGTTCTCTATTTCAAAAGAGGAGCAATTGGCTCGTTTTAATGCACGTATTGCAACACCCTTAAAACGCTGGAAATATAGTCCTGTTGACAGGAAAAGTCAAGAGCTTTGGGATGAATACACTCATTACAAAGAACAAATGTACAGCAGAACACATACCAGCTATAGTCCATGGATTACAGTTAAAGCTAATGACAAGAAATTGGCGCGTTTGGAGAGTATCAGATATGTACTGTCTCAATTTAATTATGAAGGAAAAGACAAAGCATCAACAATATTATTTCCCGATCCTAATGTTGTGATGCGTTATTACCGTTCAGCCAAACAAATTGATTAGTTATGGAACCACACAAATTAACTGAAAAAGACATAGAAATTCTTAACACAAATAAAGGCTTAAGAGCTTTATTTTCTAAAAATCCCTATAATTTAGAGAAAGCTGTGCGCTATGTTAAATATGAAAATAAATTAAAAAAACTTCAGGTTGAATTGATCCGATTACAAACTTGGGCAATTGAAGAGAATGAACGCATCATTATTATTTTTGAAGGAAGGGATGTAGCTGGAAAAGGCGGCGCAATAAGGCGCGCAACAGAACGCATGAATCCACGTCATTATCGCATAGTAGCATTGCCAAAACCTAATGAAGATGAAAAAACCCAGTGGTATTTTCAACGGTATGTAAATCAGTTTCCAAAGGCCGGGGAAATGATTTTTTTCGACAGAAGTTGGTATAATAGGGCAGTAGTGGCCCCGGTAAACGGATTTTGCACACAACACGAATATGAAATATTCATGAATCAGGTAAATGAATTTGAGCGAATGATTACTGAATCTGGAATTCATTTGGTGAAAATTTATATGTCCATCTCCAAAAAAGAACAGGAAAAACGTTTTGAGGAATTAAAAAGTGATCCGTTAAAACAGTGGAAAATGACCCCAGTTGATGAAAGAGCCCAAGAATTATGGGATGTTTATACCTACTATAAAAATAAAATGTTTGAAAAAACAAAAGAGGGTGTTGTTGCCTGGAAAATAATTAAGGCAAATAAAAAAACATATGCCAGGGTAGTGGCTATCAACCATATTTTAAGCAGTATTCCTTACGATAAAAAAAGAGAAGTTTAAAAATACTTTAGATTTCTTTGCCCTCAATAAATACTTTATCAATATGGCTGTTTCCAAAGGAATAAGGAATAAATCCATAACTTGGTATTTCTTTGGTAATCATAAAATTGGCCTTTTTTCCTTTGCAAATACTTCCGTGAGTTTTTTCCAATCCCATGGCATAAGCACCGTTAATTGTTGCGGCATTAATGGCCTCTTCAGGAGTCATTTTCATTTTAATGCAGGCAGTCGAAATTACAAAGTTCATATTTCCTGATGGCGTTGAGCCTGGATTGTAGTCGGTTGCCAGCGCCAAAGGTAAGCCCGCGTCAATAATTTTTCTTGCCGGTGTGTAAGGAAGGCTTAAAAAATAAGAGCAGGAAGGCAAAGCAACAGGCATGGTATTGGAATTTTTTAATGCTTCAATATCTTTATCTTTCATAAGCTCCAAATGATCTACAGAAAGAGCACCGTATTTTACGCCAACCTGAACACCTCCAATAGTTGTAAACTGATTTACATGAATTTTTGGGCTTAAGCCATATTTTGTTCCGGCTTTAAGGAGCTTTTCTGTATCTTCAGCACTAAAATAACCTGTTTCGCAAAAAACATCAATAAAATCCGCTAAATGTTCTTCGGCCACCACAGGTAAAATTTCATTAATCACTTCATCTAAATAACCGCTTTTGTTATTTTTAAATTCGGTAGGTAATGCGTGAGCGGCCAAAAAAGTTGATTTAATTGTAATCGGATAGTGTTCATCCAATTTTTTTATAACGCGCAACATTTTTAACTCCGCTTCTTTTGTTAAGCCATAACCCGATTTAATTTCAACAGCTCCTGTGCCAAGCTTCATAACTTCTTCAATACGTTTTGCAGATTGTCGGTACAAATCTGCTTCGGAAGTTTGCTGTAATTTTATTGCCGAATTTAAAATTCCGCCACCTTTTAATGCTATTTCTTCGTATGAGAGGCCGTTTATCCTGTCGATAAATTCTTGTTCTCTGTTGCCTGCAAAAACAATATGTGTATGACTGTCGCACCAAGTTGGAAGCACAATTTTTCCTGTTGCTTCAATGGTTTTATCTGTAATAATTTTAGGTAAATTTTCCATCTCACCAAAATCTTTTATGCAGTCATTTTCGATTAATAAAAAGGCATTTTTAATTGTGGGAAGCACTTTCATTGCAGTCCCACAAACCATTTTTTTAGGTACGTTCTCAACCTGAACCAATTCTTTAATATTGATAATTAATGTTGTCATTTTTAAGAAAATTATGAGTTCAAATATACGGCTATTTTAGAGAGTGTTAAATAGGTTTTTTAAATTGATTTTTTGATGAAATCATTGCTATTTTTTAGAATAATTTACATTGAAATAAGGAGCATTTAGAGTATCTTTGCACAAAATTAAAAAAAAATGAAAAAAGCTATATATATAGCAACCAGCGAAGCTAACAGCGGTAAATCAATTATCACTTTGGGATTGATGAGAATGTTGTTGGGAAAAACCGCAAAGGTTGGCTATTTCCGACCTATAATTGACAATGTTAAGAAAGGAAAGAAGGACAACCACATCAACACGATTATTTCTCATTTTCAGTTAGATATTAAACCAAATGATGCTTTTGCTTTTACGCGCAGCGAATTTATTAATATGCGAAATAATGGGAAAGAAGGCGAAATATTTAATACAATTATTTCAAAATATAAAGCCATAGAAGAAAAGAATGATTTTATGTTGGTTGAAGGTACCGACTTTTCAGGGGAAGGGATGGCAATAGAATTGGATGCCAACATATTAATCGCCAAAAATTTAGGAATTCCTGCAATCATTGTTTCAAGCGGTATCGGGAAAACTTTGGATGAATTTATTGAAGGACTGCATTTAGCCTATGATTCTTTCAAAGAAAGAGAAGTAGAGGTTCTGGCTGTGATTGCCAATAAAGTGCAGGAAAAAAATATTGAAATTGTAAAAAACGGAGTTGAGAAAAATTTACCTAAAGATGTTTTTGTTAATGTAATTCCTTTAATCGCCTCGTTGAACAATCCAACAATAAAAGAAATTGCAAAAGCAGTTGATGCTAAAATTTTGTTTGGTAAAGAAAATATAAATAACCAAACTTCAAGCTTTAAAGTAGGGGCAATGCAATTGCGAAACTATTTAACACAATTAGAAGAAAATTGTTTAATAATAACCCCCGGAGATAGGGCCGATATAATTTTAGGTGCTTTACAAGCCAATATTTCTTCAAATTACCCTGCAATTTCTGGAATCGTTTTAACAGGCGGAATTATCCCTGAGGAACCTATTATTAAATTAATTGAAGGGTTGTCCCAAATTGTTCCAATTCTTTCCGTAAAAGAAGGGACATTTGATGTGGCCAATAAAATTGGTGCTGTACGTTCCCATATGTATGCTGAAAACAAGGAGAAAATCAACACTTCATTAATTACATTCGACAAATATGTTGAAGTAGATAAGCTAAATGAAAAATTAATCACATTTAAAAGTTCTGGTATAACACCAAGAATGTTTCAGTACAATTTATTGAAACAGGCAAAAAAAGTGAGAAAACACATTGTGTTGCCAGAAGGTAATGACGACAGAATTATTACGGCTGCCTCACGATTGGTTGAAATGGATGTAGTAGATTTAACCATCTTGGGAGAGAAAGATAAAATTGAGGAAAAAATAAATAGGTTGGGATTAAAATTGGATTTGGATAAAATAAAAATAATCAATCCTATTGATTCTGAATATTATAAAGATTTTTCCAATACTTTATTCGAATTAAGAAAAAATAAAGGACTGACTATAGATATGGCAGTAGATTTAATGGGTGATGTTTCTTATTTTGGAACGATGATGGTATACAAAGGTTTGGCAGATGGGATGGTTTCTGGAGCTGCGCATACCACACAGCATACCATTAAACCCGCATTGCAGTTTATCAAAACCAAACCAGGTGTTTCAGTGGTTTCTTCTATATTTTTTATGTGTTTAGAAGACAGGGTTTCTGTTTTTGGCGATTGTGCCATTAATCCGAATCCGACTTCAGAACAGTTGGCGGAAATTGCAATTTCTTCTGCAGATTCAAGCGTAAATTTCGGAATGGAGCCAAAAATAGCCATGCTTTCCTATTCATCAGGCATCTCTGGGAAAGGAGAAGACGTAGACAAAGTGAGAAGGGCTACGGAAATTATTAGAGAAAAAAGACCAGATTTAAAAGTTGAAGGGCCCATACAATATGATGCAGCTGTTGATGCAACTATCGGAAAGAGCAAAATGCCCGATTCTGAAGTGGCTGGATGCGCCAATGTATTGATTTTTCCGGATTTAAACACAGGAAACAACACATATAAAGCTGTTCAAAGAGAAACTGGAGCGTTGGCTATTGGCCCAATGTTACAGGGTTTAAACAAGCCGGTAAATGATTTAAGCAGAGGGTGTACGGTAGAAGATATTTTTAATACCGTTGTATTAACAGCAATACAAGCACAAGGTTTTTAAATGAAAATATTATTTTAAATGAAAATATTAGTTATAAATTCAGGGAGTTCATCTATTAAATATCAATTATTTAGGATGCCTGAAGAAGAGGTTATTTGTTCAGGATTGGTGGAGCGGATTGGCTCAAAAGATGCCGAAATCCATTACAAGTCGAACCATACAAAAATTGATGAAGTGTTGGATATTCCAAATCATACCATTGGTTTGGAAAAGGTTGTCAACTTTTTATTGGATGAAAAAATTGGCGTTATAAAATCAACTTCAGAAATAGAAGCTGTAGGTCATAGAGTGGTTCACGGAGGAAGTACTTTTTCAAACACAACCATCATTAATCAGGAAGTTAAAGATAAAATAAAAAAATTATTTTCTTTGGCACCACAGCACAATCCGGCAAACTATGAAGGGATTGTTGTTGCGGAATCCTTTTTTCCCAATGCGAAACAAATTGCCGTTTTTGATACGTCTTTTCATCAAACAATTCCTGTTGAAGCTTATAAATATGCCATTCCAACAAAACTTTTGGTTGAAAACAATATCCGTTTGTATGGTTTCCACGGAACAAGCCATAAATATGTTTCTGAAAAAGCAATTGAATATTTAGGCATTGAGAATTCGAATATAATTACCATTCATTTGGGAAATGGTTGCAGTATGACGGCCGTTAAAAATGGAAAAAGTATTGACCATTCACTTGGTTTTGGACCGGTTACAGGACTTATTATGGGATCCAGAAGCGGTGACATAGACCACGCTATTATTTTTCATTTGGTCAATAATTTGGGATATTCTCTTGATGAAGTAAATAACCTGCTTCAAAAAGAAAGCGGTATGTTTGGTTTAACGGGTTACAGCGATTTACGTGATATTGAATCCGAAGCAGAAAAAGGAAATCAGGAATGCCAGTTGGCATTGGATATGAATGCTTACCGAATTAAAAAATATATTGGCGCTTATGCCGCGGCAATGAATGGATTGGACGCTATTGTATTTACTGCAGGAATTGGAGAGAATTCAAGTTTTATAAGAAAATTAGTTTGTGCAAATATGGACTATTTCGGAATTGAATTGGATGAGGAAAAAAACAATATAAGAGCCAAGGAGCTTACTGAAATTCATACAAAAAATTCAAAAACAAAAATTTTGATTATCCCAACCAATGAAGAAGTTGAAATTGCAAAACAGTCTTTTGAATTGATTAATTAGATCAATAAAATAAATGAATAAAAAAAGCATTGAAAATTTTCAATGCTTTTTTTATGTTTAAAACTTAAAACTTAAAACTTAAAACTTAAAACTTAAAACTTAAAACTTAAAACTTAAAACTATTTAAGCGTCCCAATCATTGCTGATGGTTTTACCCAAGCATCATATTCTTCTGCAGTAACATAGCCCAAACGCACGGCTTCTTCTTTTAAGGTTGTTCCGTTTGTGTGCGCGGTATTGGCAATTTCAGCAGCTTTATAGTAACCAATTTTGGTATTTAAAGCAGTCACCAGCATTAATGAATTGTTTACCAATTCTGTGATGCGCGAATAATTTGGTTCTATACCAACAGCACAGTGTTCATCAAAACTAGCGCAGGCATCACCAAGCAAACGGGCCGATTGCAAAAAGTTAACCGCCATAATTGGTTTAAAAACGTTTAACTCATAATGGCCTTGCGTTCCGCCAATGGTAATGGCAACATCGTTCCCCATGACTTGTGCACATACCATTGTTAAAGCTTCTGCTTGGGTCGGATTTACTTTTCCCGGCATTATGGAACTTCCTGGTTCGTTTGCGGGAATAATCAATTCTCCAATTCCAGAGCGTGGCCCAGAAGCCATCATACGAATGTCATTCGCAATTTTATTTAGAGAAACTGCCAATAATTTTAAGGCGCCATGACTTTCCACAATTGCATCATGTGAAGCCAATGCTTCAAATTTATTTTCTGCAGTAATAAAAGGCAAGCCGGTAAATTCAGCAATTTTTTTGGCCACCAAAACATCATATCCTTTTGGCGTATTCATCCCAGTACCAACAGCCGTTCCGCCTAGAGCCAATTCAGATAAATGCGGCAAGGTGTTTCTCAACGCCCTTAATCCGTGATCCAATTGGGAAACATAGCCAGAAAATTCTTGTCCGATTGTTAATGGCGTTGCATCCATTAAATGGGTACGACCAATTTTCACCACATCTTTAAACGCTTCAGATTTTGCTTTTAAAGTATCGCGCAATTTTTCAACTCCGGGAATGGTGGTGTCAATAATCATTTTATAACAGGCAATATGCATTCCTGTTGGGAAAGTGTCATTGCTCGATTGTGATTTATTTACGTCGTCATTAGGCTGAATGGTTTTTTCGCCTTCACCAATAATACCTCCCAACATTTCGTGGGCACGATTTGCAATCACTTCATTGACATTCATGTTGCTTTGGGTTCCCGAGCCGGTTTGCCAAATAACCAAAGGAAATTGGTCATCGTGTTTCCCGTCTAAAATTTCATCGCAAACGGCAGAAATGATATCTCGTTTTTTTTCTGATAATACATCTAGTTCACAATTTGCATGCGCAGCCGCTTTTTTAAGATAGGCAAATCCGTAAATAATTTCTAAAGGCATAGAGGCTGAAGGCCCAATTTTGAAATTATTCCGGGAACGTTCTGTTTGGGCACCCCAATATTTATCGGCAGGAACTTCAACATTTCCCATGGTGTCTTTTTCTATTCGATATTTCATAAGATTGTATTTGTCTGTTTTAATGTTTTTTTAGTCGAACAAATAGTTAGTTATAGTTTTTTTGATTGGTTTTTATTTAAATATAGGCATAAATTTTAGCATCTTAATAATGTCCAGCCAAAAAAATCATATTTATTAAACTTTGCTTATTTAAGTATTTAAAAAGCTTAAAGATAGTGACTATAAAAAGCATTTAATCCTTTTTGTTAAGCATAAGAAAATGGAATAAATAAACCTATTTTCTGCCAACTATTTTCATCTTCCATTGTATATTTGTAAGAGTTAATAATGAATTACAATAAAATTATATAAAATGTCTGAATTTAAATACCAAAAGCCGTTTCCTATTACAAAGGACACTACAAAGTATCGTTTGTTAACCAAAGACCACGTTTCTGTAGTAGATTTAGATGGGCGAAAAATTTTAAAAGTAGCGCCAGAAGGTCTTGAGTTACTTTCACAAGCAGCCTATCATGAGGTGTCGTTCTACCTACGGGCTTCTCACTTAAAAAAATTAGAGACAATTCTTAAAGATCCAGAAGCTACAGATAACGACCGTTTTGTTGCCTATACCATGTTGTTAAATCAAATGGTAACGGCTGATGGCGAATTGCCAACTTGCCAAGATACAGGTACCGCAATTTGTATGGCTAAAAAAGGGGAAGATGTATACACTGGAGTTGATGATGCAGAATTCATTTCAAAAGGAGTGTTCAATACTTTTCAAACGGATAATCTTCGTTTTTCTCAAATTGTTCCTCAAACAATGTTAGAAGAGAAAAATTCAGGAAATAACCTTCCTGCTCAAATTGATATTTATAGCACAACAGGTAATAAATATGAATTCTTATTTATAACAAAAGGTGGAGGTTCAGCAAATAAAACATACTTGTATCAAATGACCAAGTCTTTATTGACAGAAGAAAACTTAACCAACTTTGTGAAGCAACATATTATGGATTTAGGAACTTCAGCATGTCCTCCTTACCATTTAGCATTTGTTGTTGGTGGAACTTCAGCTGAAGCTAACTTAGCAACTGTAAAGAAGGCATCGGCAGGTTATCTAGATCACTTACCAACAGAAGGCAATGAAGGCGGTCAAGCTTTTCGTGACCTTGAATGGGAAGAAAAAATCACAAAGATTTGTCAGGAATGTGGAGTGGGAGCTCAATTTGGTGGTAAATATTTTGTGCACGATGTACGTGTAATTCGTTTGCCGCGTCATGCTGCATCTTGTCCTGTGGGATTGGGTGTTAGTTGTAGTGCCGATCGTAATGTAAAAGGTAAAATTACTGAGGAAGGTATTTTTCTTGAAGAATTAGAAAAAAATCCAGGACAATTCTTACCAAAAGAAGCACCACACTTAAAGGACGCAATTGAGTTAGATTTGGATCAACCAATGGATAAAATACGTGAGGAACTTTCAAAATATCCCGTAAAAACGCGTTTCAACCTAAGAGGAACATTAATTGTTGCTCGTGATATGGCACACGCAAGAATTAGTGAAATGCTAGCAAATGGTGAAGAAATGCCACAGTACTTTAAAGATCATCCTGTGTACTATGCAGGACCGGCAAAAACACCTAAAGGAATGGCTTCTGGCAGCTTTGGGCCAACAACAGCAGGTCGTATGGATCCTTATGTAAATGCTTTCCAAAAAGTAGGTGGTAGTATGGTGATGGTAGCAAAAGGTAACCGGTCACAGCAAGTAACAGATGCTTGTAAAGCAAATGGTGGTTTTTACCTTGGTTCTATTGGAGGACCTGCAGCAATTTTAGCAAAAGAAAGTATTAAATCTGTTGAAGTAGTTGATTTCCCGGAATTAGGAATGGAAGCAGTTCGTAAGATTAGAATTGAAAATTTTCCTGCATTCTTATTGGTAGATGATAAGGGGAATGATTTCTTTGCAGAATTTAAATAGGCTGTAAAAAAAGAAGATTTATAAATTAAAGACACCAAGGAACTTTGTTTTTTTTGGTGTCTTTTTTTGTTAAAAAAGCTGATTGCTAAAGATGAATTTTATTGGTAAAAAAATGCGCTGTTTTTTTAACTATAAAAAAAATAAAAGATTGTGATAAATTAAAAATAAATACTAATTTTGTAATTATTAAAAAACAACCTTAAAAAGTTATGGATTTATCGCAGTTTTCAGGATTTTTAGTTTTCTTAACCATTTTCACGATGGGATTTTGGTTAATGATTTTTTTAATAACTTTTGTGGTGCCTTATTGGTTATTCGGTTATTTTAAGGAGTCATGGAAATATAGAAAAGAAGATAAAGCGGCAGCTAAAAAAGCATAGTATTTTTAAATATAAGATATAAACAAAAGGCAATTGAAAAATTGCCTTTTTTTGTGCTTTAGAAGTTAAAACATTCCTTCTTCACCGCCATTATCCTCACCTTGTTGTCTTTGCGGTTTCTTTTTCTGATTAAATCTATAGGTAAAATTCAACATCACCTGTCTTTTACGCCATTGAAATTCACTTTCTGAAATTGTT
>JAGXIN010000070.1 GCA_024635575.1 Flavobacteriia bacterium | reverse complement strand
TTATTGCAATGAACATGAAATGTCGATGATATTTACAGGTACACGTCATTTTAAACACTAAATTAAGTAACTTTGTATCATTTCAAATTTAAAAAATAATAAAAAAATATGGGTTTTTTCGACTTTATGACCGAGGACATTGCAATTGACTTAGGCACTGCCAATACACTTATTATTCATGAGGGTAAAGTAGTTGTGGATGAGCCATCAATAGTTGCAAGAGATAGAAGTACTGGGAAAATTATTGCAACTGGCAAAAAAGCCAGTTTAATGCAAGGAAAAACTCATGAAAATATTAAAACAATCAGACCATTAAAAGATGGCGTAATTGCCGACTTCGAAGCATCTGAACAGATGATAAAAGAGTTCATCAGAAGTATTCCAAGCATTAAAAAGCGTTTTTTCACCCCTTCATTGCGCATGGTAATTTGTATTCCTTCCGGAATTACCCAGGTTGAAAAACGTGCTGTAATTGATTCTTCAGAACATATGAATGCCAAAGAAATTTATTTAATTCATGAACCGATGGCAGCAGCAATTGGTATTGGAATTGATATTATGCAGCCTAAAGGAAATATGATTATTGATATTGGGGGGGGGACAACCGAAATTGCAGTGATTGCTTTAGGAGGTATTGTTTGTGATAAATCGATTAAAGTTGCCGGTGACGTTTTTACCAACGACATTTCTTATTATATGAGAACACAACATAATTTATATGTGGGCGAGCGAACTTCCGAAAATATAAAAATTCAAGTTGGTGCAGCTACGGAAGACCTAGAAGTTCCGCCAGAAGATATGCTTGTTCAGGGACGCGATTTATTGAGCGGTAAACCAAAACAAGTTCAGGTTTCATTTAGAGAAATTTCAAAAGCATTGGATAAATCCATTTTGCGTATTGAAGATGCCGTTATGGAAACGCTTTCAAAAACACCACCTGAATTGGCAGCCGACATCTACAATACAGGAATTTATTTAGCCGGAGGAGGATCTATGCTTCGCGGGTTAGACAAACGTTTGTCCAGAAAGACAGATTTACCCGTTTATATTGCTGAAGACCCTTTGAGAGCTGTAGTTAGAGGCACAGGAATTGCATTAAAAGATATAGAAAAATTCAAGAATGTATTAATGAAATAGGTTAATTTTCTATTGTTTATATGCGGCAAATCATTTATTTTATTGAAAAATTCAGATACTTTCTGCTGTTTATAGTTTTAGAAATTTTTGCTTTTATATTTATTATTCAGTATCATTCTTACCATCAAAGTAAATTTGTTAATTCCGCCAATGCTATTACCGGTGGTATTTATAATAAAGTAAATTCAATAAATGAATTTTTTCATTTAAAAATTGAAAATCAGATTTTAAGCGAGGAGAATGCGCGTTTAAAAAATCTTTTAGAAGCAAGAGAAAATAAGTTTGTTTTAGATAGTTTCACAGTCATTGACACTTCTCAATATTTTCAAAAATATGAATATTCAGTCGCGAAGATTATCAATAATAATTACACCAAAAGAAATAATTTTTTAACACTAAACAAAGGCGCTAAAAGTGGATTAACTCCAGATTTAGGTGTCATAAACAGCAAAGGAATAATAGGAGTCATTAAGAATGTGTCTCCAAATTACGCTACGATTCTTTCAATTTTAAATAGTAATTCAAAGATTAACGTTCGCTTAAAGAACAGCAATCATTTTGGCACCTTAGTTTGGGATGGAAAAAATTATAACATCATGCAGGTTATAGACATTCCGAGACAAGCGATGGTTAAAGCAGGAGACACAATTATAAGTGGAGGCAAATCGGCAATTTTTCCTGAAGGCATAGAGATTGGCGTTGTAAAAGATTTTAAGTATGAACAAAACAAATATCACATGATTAATATTTTGTTGTTTAATGATATGAGTGCAATTGGTGAAGTTCAAATTGTCAAAAATCTTCATAAAAACGAACAATTTTCTCTTGAACAAAGTGTTGTAAATGAATAATTTAGTACTAAAAAATACGATTCGTTTTATAGGTCTGTTATTTTTACAGGTTTTGATTTTTAGCCATATGAACATATTCGGAAATATTAATCCAATGGTTTATATCGTATGGGTATTTTTATTTCCAGTTCGAAAAAATAGAAGTCTATTTCTGATATTAAGTTTTTTGTTGGGTATTTCTATCGATTTTTTCTTGGATTCAGGAGGGATTAATGCTTTTGCCATAACGTTTATTGCTTATCTCCGACTTCCAATATTAATAGCTATAATGCGAAAATCGGACTTTGATTATGTGCAGATCAACTTAAGGACCATTTCAATTAATAAAGCATTTTTATTTATTACTACATTAACAATTATTCATCACTTCATAGTTTTTAGCCTGGAATATTTTAACTTTAATGCAATTTTGACCATTATTTCCAACACTATTTTAACAAGTGTTTTTACAATTCTTATTAGTACCTTGGGGATTGCGTTGTTTAGAAAAAAGAAATAGATGAAAAGAACTGGATTATTATCTTTCTTAATTATTTTTATAGGAATTGTATTTATTGCACGCCTATTTTATTTACAGATTTTAAACAATTCGTATAATTCGCCATTACTTAATAATTCTGCTGTAAAGGTAATGTATGATTATCCAGAAAGAGGCTATATATTCGATAGAAATGGGGTATTAATGGTAGCCAATCAATTGTCTTATGATGTTATGGTTATCCCTAGAGAAGTTAAACCTTTGGATACCGTTTCATTTTGTGCGTTACTTAAAATTACAAAAGAAGAATTTAAAGAAAAAATTGCACGGGCATCACGCTATTCCACCCGAATTCCATCTACATTTTTAGCACAAGTATCCAAAGACGATTATGCATCTCTGCAGGAAATATTGTATAAGTTTAAAGGATTTTATATTCAAAAACGTTCATTAAGAGAATATCCCAATAATTCTGCGGCAAATGTGCTTGGCTATATTAGTGAAGTAAATGACGCGATGATCAGTAACAAATCAAATTATCATTTGGGTGAATTAATTGGCACTGCTGGTGTTGAAAAAACTTATGAAAAAATATTAAGAGGAGTGAAAGGGGTTAAATTTATTCAACGTGACCGGTTTAACAGAGAAATTGGTCCTTTTAAAAATGGAATATATGATACTCTTCCAATTTCGGGACATGACCTTACCTTAACCATTGATGCGGTATTACAGCAATATGGAGAAGCTTTAATGGCAAATAAAAGGGGAGGCATTGTTGCAATTGAACCTGCAACAGGAGAAATATTGGCCATGGTTTCCACACCAACCTATGATCCAAATTTAATGGTTGGCAGAGACCGTTCAAAAAATTTTACTAAATTTTATCTTGACAGTATCAATCTGCCGCTGCTGGATAGAGGCTTGCAGGCGCAATATCCTCCAGGATCTCCTTTTAAAGTAATTTCGGCTTTGGTAGCTTTACAGGAAAATGTAATTACTCCAGAAAGCAGTATTCAATGTTTTGGCGGTTATAAGTATGGATCCGGAAAAGGTGCTTACATGCGATGCCACTGCGAAACAAATGGAAGTCCTGTTGCATTAAATAAAGCAATTTACCGTTCCTGCAACAGTTATTTTGCAACCGCCTACAGAAAAGTTATAGAAAAATTTCCAACCCCAACAGAAGGCTTAAATGTATGGAGTAAACATGCGAAAAGTTTTGGTTTGGGAAATTACTTGGACAATGATTTGTCCGTTGGCCAAAAAGGAAGTATACCGGATGGAAATTTGTATAATAAAATTTATCCTAATGGTAGGTGGAGATCTACTGCAACAATATCTAACGCAATTGGACAGGGTGAAGTATTAACCACACCTATTCAATTGGTAAATATGACTGCCGCAATAGCAAATGAAGGATTTTATTATACTCCCCATATTGCAAAAAAAATTAAAGGTAAAACTTTGGATAAAAAATTTACCACACCCATTTATACTACCATAGATAAAAAATATTTCAAACCTGTAATAGAAGGTTTATTTGATGTATTTGAAAATCCCAGAGGCACCGCAAGAGGCTCTATTGTAGAAGGGATCCAGATTTGTGGTAAAACAGGAACGTCTGAAAACCCTCATGGGCAGGATCATTCAATATTTATTGCTTTTGCCCCAAAGGACAATCCGAAAATAGCCATTGCTGTTTTTGTTGAAAATGGTTATTGGGGATCAAGATGGGCTGGGCCAATCGCAACTTTAATGATAGAAAAATACTTAAATAGAGAAACCTCGAGGCCTTTGTTAGAAGAACGAATGTTTGAAGGAAGTATTCAAGAAGAATATGATAAACAACTAAAAGAAATATTAAAAGTTGAGAAGTAGAAAGGACAATATATTTCACGGAATAGATTGGATATTGGTTTTATTTTATTTCGTATTTATCTTTTTAGGATGGATTAATATCTATGCTGCAACTATTATTAATGATAATCAATCTGAGTTGTTGAATTTTTCAACTGAATATGGGAAGCAACTTATTTGGATAGGATTAAGTATCCCTATTATCCTGTTAATTTTAATGTTTGAAGCTAAATTTTATGAAAAATACGCATCTATTATCTACGGAAGTTCTTTATTGCTGCTTGCAGGGCTTTTCATTTTAGGCAAAAATATTAATGGATCAACATCTTGGTATGCAATTGGAAGTTTTAGTTTTCAGCCTTCTGAAATAGCCAAAGCCGCAACAGCATTGGCGATTGCCAAATTGGTAAGCGATAAACAGTTTAATTTAAAAAAGTTATCTGCACAGGCACAGGCTTTATTGCTTTTATTTTTCCCGGCAGTTCTTATAATAATGCAACCTGATCCAGGTTCTGCATTGGTTTATACAGCGTTTATTTTTGTTTTGTACAGAGAGGGATTGCCTTTTTATTATATAACAATTGGGTTTATTGCCTCATTCCTTTTTGTGATTACACTTTTATTGGGTTATCCGGTGACGTTAATTAGTACTTCAATATTGTTTGTTTGTATTCTTTTATTTTTTATTTTTTATCGACTAAAGGCTTTTAAAAAAGGATGGATTAAAATAACTGGTATCTACTTAATTTCATTAATGTTTATTTTTAGTGTTGATTTTGTTTTTAATCATGTATTTGAGCAACATCACAGGGATAGATTTAACATCATACTTGGAAAAACTGTTGACACCAAAGGTATTGGATATAACACAAACCAATCAGTCACTACAATTGCTTCAGGAGGTTTTTTTGGTAAAGGATTTTTACAGGGCGAAAGAACACAAGGTAATTTTGTACCGGAACAACAAACTGACTATATATTTACAACCATTGGAGAAGAATGGGGATTTATTGGAAGCGGTTTAGTAATTGTTTTGTTTGTTGCCTTTTTCTTAAGAATTATTAATAGAGCAGAACAACAGAAATCCAATTTCAGCAGAATTTATGGGTATAGTATTGTTGCTATATTTTTTATTCATTTCGTTATAAATTTAGGAATGGTTATTGGGTTGGTCCCAACTATAGGAATCCCGTTGCCTTTTTTTAGCTATGGAGGTTCATCACTCTGGGGATTTACAATATTGCTTTTTATATTTATTAGGCTTGATGCCAATAAAACATATGAATGGTAGGCAATTTTTCAAATAATCAGAGATTATTCCAAACAAAAAAGCATCCACATTGTGGATGCTTTTTAAAATGTATTTTAAAAAAATTATAGTGCAGCTACGTGCTTAGCCAATTTAGATTTTAAGTTACTCGCTTTATTTTTATGAATAACATTCTTTTTAGCTAATTTATCTAGCATTGATACTACTTTTGGAAATAACGCTACAGCTTCTTCCTTTTCCGTTACAGCACGTAAGTCTCTAACAGCATTACGTGTAGTTTTATGCTGATATTTGTTTCTTAATTGCTTAGCGCGATTGCTTCTAATTCTCTTTAATGCTGACTTGTGATTTGCCATTTTTATTTTTTTTAACTTTTTTGTAGTCCGTAGGGGAATCGAACCCCTGTTACCAGGATGAAAACCTGGCGTCCTAACCCCTAGACGAACGGACCATTATATTTTTATTGACAATTCTATTTTGTCAATGCGGATGCAAAAATACAACTATTTTTAACACCACAAAATATTTCTTTACAAAATTAATAAGCTTTTGCAAATAATACTCTTTGAGTGGATTTCTTCCCAGTAAATACACACTTTCCTTCCTCAATTTTATTATTTAAAGGAATACATCTGATTGTTGCTTTTGTTAAATCTTTAATTTTTTCTTCAGTTTCAGATGTGCCATCCCAATGTGCTGAAATAAATCCGCCTTTGGTATTTAGCACTTCTTTAAATTCATCAAAAGAATTGACTTCTGTAATATGAGTTTCTCTAAATAAATGCGCTTTATTGTATAAATTTTCCTGAATTTCTATGAGTGTTTTTTCAACATACTCAACAACAGAATTTTGAGATATGTTTTGCTTTTCAAGGGTGTCTCTTCGTGCAATTTCCAAAGTTCCATTCTCTAAGTCTTTTGGACCCATGGCAATTCTTAAAGGAACTCCTTTTAGTTCATATTGTGCAAATTTCCAACCTGGTTTATAGGTGGTTCTATTGTCATATTTTACTGAAATGCCTTTTTTGCGTAAATCTTTTACAATTACATTAATTTTAGCTGAAATGGCTTCCAGTTGCTCGTCGGTTTTATGAATAGGGATAATTACGACTTGAGTTGGAGCAAGGTTTGGAGGTAGCACCAATCCTAAATCATCAGAATGAGTCATAATCAAGCCGCCTATTAATCGCGTGGAAACTCCCCAAGATGTTGCCCACACGTATTCTTGTTTTCCTTCTTTTGAAGTATATTTCACATCAAATGCTTTTGCGAAATTTTGACCTAAAAAATGGGAGGTTCCTGCCTGCAATGCTTTTCCGTCCTGCATTAACCCTTCAATACAATAGGTTTCTTCAGCGCCGGCAAATCGCTCGCTTTCTGTTTTTAACCCTTTTATCACGGGCATTGCCATAAAATTTTCGGCAAAATCACTGTAAATATTTAAAATTAATTCAGCCTCATCAACAGCTTCTTTTTCATTTTCATGTGCAGTATGGCCTTCTTGCCATAAAAATTCCGTAGTACGTAAAAATAAACGGGTACGCATTTCCCAACGCACAACATTTGCCCATTGGTTTATCAATAATGGTAAATCCCTGTAAGATTCAATCCATCTTCTGTAGGTGTCCCATATAATAGTTTCAGAAGTTGGGCGAACAATGAGTTCTTCCTCCAATTTAGCATCAGGATCAACAATTAATCCGCTGCCGTCTTCGGCATTTTTAAGCCGGTAATGTGTTACAACAGCACATTCTTTAGCAAAGCCTTCAACATGAGCTGCTTCTTTACTTAAAAATGACTTGGGTATAAATAAAGGGAAATAAGCGTTTTCGTGGCCCGTTTCTTTAAACATTCTGTCCAATTCGGCCTGCATTTTTTCCCAAATTGCATAGCCGTAAGGTTTGATAACCATACAGCCTCTAACGCCTGAGTTTTCAGCCAAATC
>JAGXIN010000069.1 GCA_024635575.1 Flavobacteriia bacterium | reverse complement strand
TTGTTTCAAAAACCGCAGGAATTACGCGCAATTACGAAATTGACTTTGAAGGAATTGTTCATTTTATTGAAAACCAATACAGCACAAGCGATTCCACTTCCATAAAACGTTGGGCAAAAGAATTTATGGACGAGATAAATTGTGAAACTTGCAATGGAAAAAGGCTTAAAAAAGAAGCATTGTTCTTTAAGGTCAACGATAAAAATATATCAGAATTGGCACAATTTGACATTACTGAACTTGCAAATTGGTTTGCCAATATTGAAAAAAAATTAACCGAAAAACAAATAAAAATTGCTTCAGAAATACTGAAAGAAATCAGAACAAGAATCCAGTTTTTATTGGATGTAGGCTTGGATTATTTAACCCTCGACAGAAGCTCAAAATCCCTGTCGGGTGGTGAAGCACAACGTATTCGGCTGGCCACGCAAATTGGTT
Source organism: Flavobacteriia bacterium (assembly GCA_024635575.1). GTDB lineage: Bacteria > Bacteroidota > Bacteroidia > Flavobacteriales > Flavobacteriaceae > Lutibacter. The sequence continues at coordinate 13,520 of JAGXIN010000069.1, read as the reverse complement.
CTCAGTTGGTTGGTGTGCTTTATATTTTAGATGAGCCTAGCATTGGCCTGCACCAACGTGACAACCAAAAGTTGATTAACTCACTATTGAATTTAAGAGATATCGGGAACTCTGTAATAGTTATTGAACACGACAAAGAAATGATTCAGCATGCCGATTTTGTGCTGGATATTGGTCCGGGCGCAGGTATTCATGGCGGGGAAATTGTAAGCGAGGGAACTTTTGAAGAACTGAAACAACACAATACCTTAACTGCCGACTACTTAAACGGCACTAAATCTATTGAAGTTCCAAAAAAGCGAAGGTCAGGAAACGGAAAAAAATTAACTTTAAAAGGTGCTGCCGGTAATAACTTAAAAAATATTACTGTTGATTTTCCGCTAGGGAAATTTATTTGTGTCACTGGTGTTTCCGGCAGTGGAAAATCAACTTTAATTAACGAAACATTATACCCTATTTTAAACGAACACATTTATAACGGGGTTAAAAAACCGATGCCATACAAATCCATTGAAGGATTGGAATATATAGACAAAGTAATTGCCATTGACCAATCGCCAATTGGAAGAACACCACGTTCAAATCCGGCAACTTATACCGGGGTATTTAGCGAAATTAGAAATTTGTTTGCCAAAACAAGTGAGGCGGCAATAAGAGGTTACAAACCTGGCCGATTTTCATTTAATGTTAAAGACGGAAGATGTGAAACCTGTGAAGGCAGCGGCGTTCGCGTAATTGAAATGAACTTTTTGCCAGATGTGCACGTGGAATGCGAAACTTGTCAGGGAAAACGCTTCAACAGAGAAACTTTGGAAATTAGATACAAAGGAAAATCAATTTCCGATGTGTTAAATATGACCATTGAAGAAGCAACTCCATTTTTTGAACTTATTCCTAAAATTCATAGGAAACTTAAAACAATTCACGATGTAGGTTTAAGTTACATTAAACTCGGACAGCAATCCACAACTTTATCCGGAGGTGAAGCACAACGCATAAAATTAGCCTCAGAACTGTCTAAAAAAGATACTGGAAACACTTTTTACATTTTAGATGAACCAACTACCGGGCTTCATTTTGAAGATATTCGTGTACTTATGGACGTTTTAAATAAATTGGCAAATAAAGGTAATACCATCCTCGTCATTGAGCATAATTTAGATGTCGTGAAACTTGCAGACCATGTGATTGATATTGGAATGGAAGGCGGAAAAAAAGGCGGACAGTTGATTTGTTTTGGGACTCCTGAAGAAGTAAGCCAACATAAAAAAAGCTATACTGCCAAATTCTTGAAAAAAGAATTAAATTAGCCGGCAGATTTTACTGAAAATCCTGAATTTTAGCAATTAATAAAAATATTACAGCATAATTATGACAAATGAAGACAGACAAATAAGAGATAAATTCAAACAAAAAACTTGGAATGAAATTAAAACCAATGACTCCTGGGCCATATTTAAAATTATGGCAGAGTTTGTTGAAGGTTTTGAACGTCTCGGTAAAATTGGACCTTGTGTGACTATCTTTGGTTCAGCACGCGTAAAACCAGATCATAAATATTATATTCTTGCCGAAAATATTGCTTATAAATTAACCATTCATGGTTATGGAATTGTTACTGGAGGCGGTCCCGGAATTATGGAAGCTGGAAATAAAGGTGCGAATCGCGGAAAAGGGATCTCTGTGGGTTTAAATATTGAATTGCCAATGGAGCAACATGACAATCCATATATTGATTCCGACAAAAGTTTAGATTTTGATTACTTTTTTGTTCGTAAAGTCATGTTTGTAAAATACTCCCAAGGATTTGTGGTGATGCCCGGAGGTTTTGGAACCATGGATGAACTTTTTGAAGCAATCACACTAATTCAAACAAAAAAAATTGGTAAGTTTCCCATCATATTGGTTGGGAAAAAATATTGGTCCGGGCTTATTGACTGGATTAAAAACACTTTGGTTGATGAAGGAGCTATACATTTGGACGATCTCGATTTAATATCAATTGTTGACACCGAAGATGAAGTTTTGGATGTTATAGATACTTTCTATAAAAAATACAGTTTAAGCCCTAATTTTTAATTAAACCATTGAAAAAATATATATTTTTAACGCTTTTGGCCGGTATTCTTTGTTTGAATGATATATGTTCTCAGACAAACAGCACCACCATTCATGCCGCTTTAAATACACAGACAGATGAACTCAAAATTCAACAGGAAATTATTTTTCACAACAAATCAGACAGCGTTTTAAGCGCTATTTATTTACATAATTGGGCAAATGCCTATAGAGATAAGAATACACCGTTGGCAAATCGTTTTGTAGAAAACTATTCGAATTCGTTTCATTTTGCCAATGATAAACATAGAGGAAACAGTGAAATTAATAGTATTTCAATCAATTATGACCTTGTTTCTTGGGAAATTACCGATAAAGATCCCGATATCTTAAAAATCAACCTAAATGAATCATTAAAGCCAAAGGATTCCTTAAAAATAATTGCAACATATTCCGTAAAAATCCCTGACGATAAGTTTACAAATTATGGAGTTGATAAAACCACTTATAATTTACGTTACTGGTATTTAATTCCGGCTATTTTTGATAAAAAGTGGCAGATATACAACAATTTGGATATGGATGATTTATATGTTGATTTTACAAATTATTTCATAAACATTAAAGTTCCAAAAGATTTTGTCGTAAATAGTGATTTAATAATTTCTTGTGATACCCTGGCCAACGCTAACAGCTATAAATTAATAGGAAGGAAAAGACAGGATATCGCAGTAAATATCACCAAGGAAAATAACTTCACTGAGTATAAGTCAAGCCCGGTTGCCTTAGTGACCAATATGGATTCTAAAAAATTACATCCTGACATCAAAACAGCGATTATTAATAGAGAACTCTCTTTTATTCAATCTTATTTGGGAGTATATCCACATAAAAAACTTTTCATAAATAAAATTGAATATGAGAAAAATCCAGTTTATGGGTTTAACCAATTGCCTTCATTTTTAAATCCCTTTACTGATACTTTTGAATGGGATATCCAACTATTCAAAATTCTCAGCAGAAAATATATTGACAACACTTTATTGTTTAATAAAAGAGAAGATGCCTGGCTTGCCGATGGTTTACAAACCTATTTGATGATTAAATATGTTGAAAAATATTACCCTAATGTTAAAGCTATAGGTGATATTTCAAAACTTTGGGGTGTTAGAAACTTCAATTTATCCAAAATAAATTTTAACGATAAATATCCTTTCGTTTACCAATTTGCAGCACGAAAAAATTTAGACCAGCCATTAACGACTCATGCAGACTCTCTGTCAAATTTCAACAGAAAAATTGTAAACAAATATAAAGCTGGATTGGGAATTCAATACCTTGAGAATTACTTAGGAGAGGCCACAATATCAGATGCTATTAAGAGTTTTTCAGAAAAATATACCGGACAAAACACCCAAAGCGATTTATTTTTGAATTTAATTGATACCCCTAAAGATATTGACTGGTTTAAAACAGATTATTTAAATACCAGTAAAAAAGTAGATTATACCATCAAAAAAATAGTAAAGAAAAATGATTCACTCGAAATCAGTATTCTTAATAAACGAAACTTTACTGCACCTGTCCAGCTGTATGGTATTCAAAATAAAGAAATTGTATATAAAAAATGGCTGGTTGACATAGATTCCCTAACAAAAATAACCATTCCAGCCAACGGTTTTGATAGACTTTCATTAAATCATGAATTCTATTTACCTGAATACAATTTAAGAAACAACTGGAAAAATATTGACAAAAACTTATTTAACAGACCCGTCCAGATAAAGTTCATGAAAGATATAGAAAACCCCTATTACAATCAAATTTTTTATACTCCCGAAGCGAGATATAATTATTATGACGGATTGATTTTAGGATTGTCTATTTCTAATAAAACATTATTGAACAAAAGTTTTCTTTATAAACTGACCCCTTCATATGGCATAAAAAGCAATTCATTTTCCGGCTCTTTCTCTATGCTCTATGAATACTTACCAGAAAATGAGAAAATTAACAGATTCCTGACAGGAATTTCAGGAAGCACTTTTCACTATGCCGAAGACCTAAGTTACAGCACTTTTACACCGTTCGCACTTCTTGAATTTAAACGAAAAAGCTTAAGAGATGTCAGTAGCCGTGTATTACATACTTCATATGTTATGGTTGATCGGGAAAAATCACCAACACAAACACAACATATTGAAACCAATAAATACAATGTTTTTAATTTAAGCTATGGGTATTCCAAGCCAAATATTATTGATGATCTTAGATTATCAACCGGACTGCAAATTGCGAATAAATTTAGTAAGATCTCAGCAACGGTGCATTACAGGTTATTAACAGACACCAATAGACAATTTGATTTCAGAATTTTCACAGGCGCATTTTTGTCTAACAAAACGGAAACGGATTTCTTTAGTTTTGCCTTGGACAGGCCAACTGATTATTTATTTCAATATGATTATTTAGGAAGATCTGAAACCACCGGTATTTTAAGTCAGCAAATTATCATTAATGAGGGTGGCTTTAAATCAAAACTTCCGGTTGCTTATGCAAATCAATGGTTAACTACCATAAACACAAGTGTTGGATTATGGCGCTGGTTTGAAGTGTATAATGATGTCGGTTTTGTGAAAAACAAAAATGAAAGATTATATTTTGCCTATGACAGTGGCGTTAGGCTAAACTTTATACAAGGTATTTTAGAAGTATATTTCCCTTTTTATTCTAATTTGGGATGGGAATTGTCTCAACCCAATTACAGTACCAAAATTAGATTTGTATTGGTAATAAATCCTAAAAAAATATATAATTTCGCAAAACGAGGATTCTATTAAGTTTTTGTTTTGTTGGTTGTTCTCTTTGTCTCTGGATAAAGGTAATTGGTTTTGCAACTAATTTTAATTTACTAAATTTCAATCTATTTGAAGGCTTTAAACTTATAACTTATAACTTTGAGCTTTGAGCTTTATACTTTGAGCTTTAAACTTTAAACTTTGAGCTTTTTAGCTGACATTTTAAATAACATTTAAATTTGTAACTTTGCACCTACTAAATAAAATCAAAATATGCAGGTAAAATCTTCATCCACAAACCAAGAACAATTATCTTTTAATCAATTTAAAAAAGAAGTCTTACGCGATTACCAAATTGCGGTAATAAGCAGAGAATGCAGTTACTTGGGTCGTAGAGAAGTTTTAACGGGCAAGGCAAAATTCGGAATTTTTGGAGACGGTAAAGAAGTGCCACAATTGGCCATGGCAAAAGCTTTTAAGAAAGGAGACTTTAGATCAGGTTATTATCGTGACCAAACATTCATGATGGCCATTGGCGAACTGACACCACAACAATTTTTTGCAGGTTTATATGCCCATGCTGACATTACCGCTGAACCAATGTCGGGCGGCAGACAAATGGGAGGTCATTTTGCAACGCATAGTCTAGATGAAAATGGCCATTTTAAAAACTTAACAGAACAATATAATTCAACTGGCGATATTTCACCAACAGCAGGCCAAATGCCTCGAATGCTTGGAATTGCTCAGGCTTCAAAAATGTTCAGAAATCTTCCTGAGCTTAAAAGGCCAAAATTTTCGAATAATGGAAATGAAATTTCTTGGGGAACTATTGGAAATGCAAGCACTTCAGAAGGCTTATTTTTTGAAACCATAAATGCTGCCGGCGTATTGCAGGTTCCTATGATAATTAGTGTTTGGGATGATGATTATGGAATTTCGGTTCCGGCAAAATATCAAACCACCAAAGAAAGTATTTCTGAGATTTTGAAAGGATTTCAACGTGATGAAACTTCGGAAGGGTTTGAAATTTTTGTGGTAAAAGGCTGGGATTACCCGCAATTGATTTCCGTTTACAGCAAAGCTGCAAAAATAGCCCGTGAAGAACATGTACCTGTTTTAATTCATGTAAAAGACTTAACACAACCTCAAGGCCACTCTACTTCTGGTTCGCAAGAACGCTATAAATCGAAAGAGCGCTTAATTTGGGAAAAGCAAAACGACTGCCTCGCTAGAATGCGAGATTGGATTATAGAATTTGAATTAAAAGACAGCAACAATAATTTGCTGCGTTTTGTTGAAGGTGAAGAAGAATTGATCAAAATTGAAAAAGAAGCAAAAAAAGAAGTAAATCAAGCCAGAAGAGATGCATGGAATGCATATTTAATCCCTGTTAAAGAAGAAAAAAGCAAGGTCATCCAATTACTTGAAAATCTATCGGAAAAAAGCCATAACAAACCTTTTATCGTTAAATTAAAAAACGACTTGGCTGGCATTATTGATACGTCAAGAAAGGATATTTTAGTGGCTGCCAGAAAGGCAATTGTTTATGTAAGGGAGGAAAAATCTGCTGAAAAAACACAATTGCAAAACTGGATTATCAGCTATTTAAAAAGGGAACAGCAAAATTATAGTTCCTACTTATACAGCCAAAGCGATAAAAAAGTAAGTCATGTTAAGGAAGTTTTGCCTACTTATAATGAAAATGCCGAGATGGTAGATGGACGAATAATCATAAAAGATAACTTTGACATTCTGTTATCAAAATACAACGATTTGTTTATTTTTGGGGAAGATTCAGGAAATATTGGCGATGTGAATCAGGGGCTTGTAGGACTTCAGGAAAAATATGGAATACATAGAGTTACCGATACCGGAATTAGAGAAGCAACTATAATAGGCCAAGGAATTGGAATGGCACTTAGAGGATTGCGGCCGATTGCCGAAATTCAATATTTAGATTATTTACTCTACGCTGTACAAATAATGAGTGACGATTTGGCTACCCTGCATTACAGAACAGTTGGTAAACAAAAAGCACCTTTAATAGTTAGAACCCGTGGTCACCGTTTAGAAGGAATCTGGCATTCTGGCTCACCAATGGGAGCGATCGTACATTTATTAAGAGGAATGAATATTTTGGTCCCAAGAAATATGACAAAAGCGGCCGGATTTTACAACACCTTATTAGAGTGTGATGAACCTGCATTAATTGTGGAAAATTTAAACGGATACAGACTTAAGGAAAAATTTCCCAACAATTTAGGTGAATTTAAAACACCCATTGGTGTTGTTGAAACCATTAGAACCGGTAAAGATATTACCGTTGTTTCTTACGGTTCAACCTTAAAATTGGTGGAAGATGTTGTAAACAGTTTAAAACAGGTTGATATTGATATTGAAATTATTGATGCACAAAGTCTGTTGCCTTTTGATATCAATAAAGATGTGGTAAAAAGTATCCAAAAAACAAGTAGGCTAATTGTGATTGATGAAGACGTTCCCGGAGGTGCTTCTGCCTATTTATTAGACGAAATCCTGGAAAAACAAAATGCCTATGAATATTTAGACAGCAAACCGGTTACGTTAACTGCCAAACAGCACAGAGCAGCTTACGGAACAGACGGCGATTATTTTTCAAAACCAAATGAAGAAGATATTTTTGAAGCTATTTACAGGATTATGCATGAAGTAAATCCAATAAAATATAAGTCATTGTATTAATGTAACACAAATTACATATTATAAATTCGCAATAAAAACACCCTTTTGGGTGTTTTTATTATTTAAACTTCTTTTAAACCTCAGAAAAGGAAATGATAAACATCACACATTGACATTTATCATTCTTTATATAATAAATTCCCCATATCTTTGAGAATAATAAAATTACACTATAATAATCATATATAAATTTATTGATATGGCAAAAGTAAAAGGTGCTATAGTTGTTGATACACAAACTTGCAAAGGCTGTGAAGTATGTATTCCTGTTTGTCCGGAAGATGTGATTGGCATGTCAAATGACATCAACAGAAAAGGCTATCACTATGCTTACATGAAAAACCCTGAAGCATGCACAGGCTGCACAAACTGCGGCATTGTATGCCCAGACAGAGCAATCTCAGTATACCGAGTAAAAGTTTCAGTATAACCATTAAAACAATGCGTAGCATGACAGAATTAAAATTAATGAAAGGTAACGAAGCATTGGCTGAAGCTGCAATTAGGGCTGGAGTTGATGGTTATTTTGGTTATCCTATCACACCACAAACAGAAATTATTGAATATTTAATGACCGAACGTCCTGAAAAAAGAACGGGAATGGTCGTATTACAGGCTGAAAGCGAAATAGCTGCCATCAACATGGTTTATGGTGCCGCAAGTACCGGTAAAAAAGCAATGACTTCATCATCAAGTCCGGGAATTTCATTAAAACTTGAAGGAATTTCCTATTTGGCAGGTGCAGAATTGCCTGCCGTAATTGTAAATGTTGTTCGGGGTGGACCAGGGTTGGGAACTATTCAACCATCACAGGCTGACTATTTCCAATCGGTAAAAGGTGGCGGACACGGAGATTACAAACTCTATGTTTTAGCACCGGCATCGGTTCAGGAAATGTCGGATTTTGTAGAAGATGCTTTTGATATCGCTTTTAAATATCGTGCACCCGTATTAATTCTTTCTGATGGATTGATCGGTCAAATGATGGAAAAGGTAATCCTTAAACCACAAAAACAAAGAATGACCAATGAAGAGCTGATTGAAAAATATGGCGATTGGGCAGTAACAGGAAGAAAAGGAAGAGAACGTAATATTATAACTTCTCTTGATTTAAAATCTGAAAAAATGGAAGCCAGAGTTCATAGGTTAATGAAAAAATATGAGCAAATGGAAAAAGAGGATTTGCGTTTTGAAAAAATAAATTGTGATGACGCAGAATATTTAATCGTTGCTTACGGTTCAAGTGCAAGAATATCACAAAAAGCTGTTCAATTGGGAAGAGCAAAAGGAATAAAAGTAGGTTTACTAAGACCAATAACCTTATTCCCTTATCCAAAACAGGCACTATTTGAATTGGCTGATCAGGTAAAAGGAATTTTAAGCGTTGAATTAAATGCGGGTCAAATGGTAGAAGATGTAAGACTTTCCGTTGAACATAAAGTACCCGTTGAACATTTTGGCAGAACCGGAGGAATTATTCACACTCCAGAAGAAATTTTAGAAGCTTTAGAACAAAAAATTATTAAAAATGGAAGTATCAAACATCATAAAAGCAGAGAATCAAGTATTCTGTAAATCAAAATTAATGACAGACACAGCCTTGTCTTATTGTCCAGGATGTGGTCATGGTACTGCGCACAATTTAACTATGGAAGTCATTGATGAAATGGGAATTTCAGAAGAAACCATTGGTGTAGCACCAGTTGGCTGTTCTGTTTTGGCCTATGATTTTATGAATATAGATATGACACAAGCCGCTCACGGACGCGCACCGGCAGTAGCGACAGCCATTTCAAGACTTTGGCCCGAAAAATATGTATTCACTTACCAGGGTGACGGTGATTTAGCGGCTATTGGAACAGCAGAAACCATTCATGCTTGTAACAGAGGCGAAAATATTGTTATTATTTTTGTAAATAATGGTATTTATGGTATGACAGGCGGGCAAATGGCACCAACAACTTTGGAAGGAATGAAATCTTCCACTTCACCTTATGGAAGAGACATTGAAACCATGGGTTCGCCCTTGAAAATAACAGAATTAATTGCCAATCTTCCAGGTGTTTATTACGTAACGCGTCACGCAGTTCACACGCACAAACACGCGCGAAAAGCTAAGAAAGCAATTCAAAAAGCATTTGAAAACACAAGATTAAAAAAGGGAATATCCTTTATTGAAATTGTGTCTAATTGTAATTCCGGATGGAAAATGACACCCCTTGAATCAAATATTTGGATGGAAGAAAATATGTTTCCTTACTTTCCGCTTGGTGATATAAAAGTAGGTGGTATCTTAAAAAAATAAAATAATGACAGAAGAAATTATTATCGCAGGTTTTGGTGGCCAAGGAGTGCTATCAATGGGGAAAATATTGGCCTATTCTGGCATCATGCAAGATCAGGAAGTGAGCTGGATGCCTTCTTACGGACCTGAAATGAGAGGCGGAACCGCAAATGTTACCGTAATTTTAAGTGATGAAAAAATTAGTTCGCCTTACTTAAAAATAGTTGATACAGCAATTATTTTGAACCAGCAATCGATGGACAAATTTGAAGAATCCATAAAACCGGGAGGCATTTTAATATATGATCCAAACGGAATTACTGCACATCCCACAAGAACCGATATCAAAATTTTCCAAATTGAGGGGACCAAATTGGCTTCAGACATGGGAAATAAGAAAATTTTTAACATGATTATTTTGGGTGGCTATTTAAAACTAAAACCAATTGTGAAGTTAGAAAACGTGATCGAAGGTTTGAAAAAATCAATCTCTGAACGTTACCATGACTTAATTCCATTAAATGTGGAAGCAATTACTATGGGAATTAACAATATTGTTCCCTATAAAGTTGAAGATCATATGTTTCAAAATTAGTTTTTAATTGTTCTTTATTTCAGAATTCGGTTATTTTTTGTAATTTTATACAAAATAACCGAATTTTTTTATGGCTTCAATTTTAGTGACTGGCGGAACAGGATTTATAGGAACGTCACTTTGTAATTTATTAAAGGCCAAAAGCTATACTATTCTAATATTAAGCAGAACAAAATCAGACAATCCCAACATTTTTTATTGGAGTATAGAAGATCACTATATCGACAATGAAGCCATTGTCAGGGCCGATTATATCATTCATTTGGCTGGTGCGGGAATCGCGGACAAACGCTGGTCCAAAGAAAGAAAGCGAATTTTAATAAATAGCCGGGTTGAAACCGCCAATCTTTTATTTGAAAAAGTGAAAGAACTAAATCCCAACCTAAAAGGATTTATATCGGCTTCCGCTATTGGGTATTATGGCGCCACGACTTCTGAAAAGATCTATGAAGAATATGATGCTCCCGGAAACGATTTTATTAGTCATATTTGTAAAGTTTGGGAAAAAGCAGCAAACCAATTTAATGCATTAAACATAAGAACCGTTATTTTTAGAAACGGCGTTGTGCTTTCAAAAGATGGCGGCGCATTGGAAAAATTAAGCAAGCCCATAAAATTGGGAGTTGGTGCGCCAATTGGTAGCGGAGAACAATTTATGCCGTGGATTCACCTTGAAGATTTATGCAATATGTATCTTGAATCCATTGAAAACAAAGAAATTAGAGGAGTTTATAATGCAGTGGCTCCTGAACATATCACAAATAAATCACTCACTAAAATCATTGCAAAAAAACTTAAAAAACCGTTATGGTTACCAAATATTCCCGCTTTTGTAATGAAATTGATTTTAGGAGAAATGGCGGTTATTTTATTGGAAGGAAGTCGCGTTTCTTCAGAAAAGATAACGTTAACCGGATTTAAATTTAGATATCCGAAAATTAATGACGCACTTGATAATTAATGCCATCATCTGTAAAATGAAAAGGTTCCTATAAACAAAAAACGCTTCCAAAATTGGAAGCGTTTTTGAGTTTATTTAAAAAAGATTAATCTTCTTCTTTTACTTCTTCAAAGTCAACATCTTCTACGTGATCTCCTTCACCTTTAGCTTGTCCGTTTCCTTTGTCACCAGCTGGAGTGCCTTGTGTTTCTTGCTCCGCTTTGTACATTTCTTCGCTAGCTACTTTCCAAGCCTCATTAATTTTTTCCATTGCAGCATCAATTTGTGCAATATCTTTTGTTTCATGGGCTTTTTTCAATTCAGCAAGTGCAGCTTCGATTGGTCCTTTTTTATCATCTGATAATTTTTCTCCAAACTCTTTTAATTGTTTTTCTGTTTGGAAAATCATTGAATCAGCAGCATTAATTTTTTCAGCTATTTCTTTTGCTTTCTTATCAACGTCAGCATTTGCATCAGCATCGGCTTTCATTTTTTTGATTTCCTCTTCAGTTAAACCGGAAGAAGCTTCAATTCGGATATCTTGTGTTTTACCTGTTGCTTTATCGCCGGCGGTAACATGAATAATACCGTTTGCATCAATATCAAAAGTCACTTCAATTTGAGGCGTTCCTCTTTGTGCCGGTGGTATTCCGTCTAAATGAAAACGTCCAATTGTTTTATTATCTGCAGCCATAGCACGTTCACCTTGTAATACGTGAATTTCTACGGACGGCTGATTGTCTGCTGCCGTCGAGAAAATTTGCGATTTTTTGGTCGGAATGGTTGTATTTGCTTCAATTAACTTGGTCATTACATTACCCATTGTTTCAATACCCAATGATAGTGGCGTAACGTCTAACAACAATACATCCTTCACATCACCCGATAAAACACCTCCTTGAATGGCTGCACCAATGGCAACAACCTCATCAGGATTCACCCCTTTCGACGGTGATTTTCCAAAGAATTTTTCAACAGCTTCCACAACAGCAGGAATTCTGGTTGAACCTCCCACTAAAATAATTTCATCAATGTCACCAGTTGTTAAACCGGCACCCTTAAGTGCTTTTTTACATGGTTCTATTGTTCTTTTAATTAAGTCATCAATTAATTGTTCAAATTTAGCTCTGGTTAAATTACGAACCAAATGTTTTGGTCCACTTGCAGTGGCAGTAACATAAGGTAAATTAATTTCAGTTTTGGCCGTAGATGACAATTCAATCTTCGCTTTTTCTGCAGCTTCTTTTAAACGTTGCAATGCCATTGGATCTTGACGTAAATCAATTCCTTCTTCAGCTTTAAACTCCTCAGCCAACCAATCAATGATTTTTTGGTCAATATCATCACCACCTAAGTGTGTATCCCCGTCAGTCGACAATACTTCAAATACGCCATCGCCCAGTTCTAACACTGAAACATCATGGGTTCCTCCACCAAAGTCAAAAACAACAATTTTTTCGTCTTTTCCTTTTTTGTCTAATCCATAAGCCAATGCAGCTGCAGTAGGCTCATTAATAATACGGCTAACTTTTAGGCCTGCTATTTCTCCTGCTTCTTTAGTAGCTTGACGTTGTGCATCATTAAAATAAGCAGGTACAGTTATAACAGCTTCCGTAACTTCTGTTCCTAAGTAATCTTCTGCAGTTTTCTTCATTTTTTGAAGAATCATAGCTGATATTTCTTGTGGTGTGTACAATCTGCCGTCGATGTCAACACGAGGTGTGTCATTATCTCCTTTGACTACTTTATACGGCACGCGCTCTGCCTCCATTTTAGATTCAGAATATTTGTTACCCATAAAACGTTTAATTGAATAAACTGTTTTTAAAGGATTTGTCACAGCCTGACGTTTAGCAGGGTCTCCTACTTTTCTTTCTCCACCTTCAATAAATGCAACAATAGAAGGTGTGGTTCTTTTTCCTTCCGAATTAGGAATCACAACAGGTTCGTTACCTTCCATTACGGCGACACACGAGTTGGTTGTTCCTAAATCTATTCCTATAATTTTACCCATAACGATATAAATTTAATTTTTATTTTATTTTAATTTCTTAACAACAAATAGACAATCATTATGCCATTACAAAAATTATGTCAAGTTGTCATAATTATCATAAAACA
>JAGXIN010000010.1 GCA_024635575.1 Flavobacteriia bacterium | reverse complement strand
CCAGCAAGAATATACAGATAAGTCTAAAGAAATACGCAGTTGGAAACGCAAAATGGCTTTTGATAAAAAACGCTTAATTCCTTCTGTTGGGGTTTATGGAGGTGCGCACTTAAACTTTTTGGGCAAAGATTATAAGAACGAAGGGGTGAGTTATAAAGGTGCTCTTTTGTTGCAAAATGATTTTACGAACCGATTGGTTTTACTGACAAATTTAATTGCCGATAAAATAACTTCTGAAGATAAATATTATTCTTATATTGTTACAATGACCTATGCTATTAATCAAAATTGGTCCTATTTTATTGAAAATCAGGGAAGATATTATAACGATTTTTCTCCAAATTATCAATTCGGGACGGGGGTTGCCTATTTGCTTACAGAAAATTTACAACTGGATGCTTCGGCAAGAACCAACTTTTTTGATGATTATTCATATTTATATGCCACAGCAGGGTTTTCTTGGAGATTAGACCGCCATCAGGACTCATTTTTCTATAAAAATTCACCAAAAGAAACGATGTCTAGAAGACCAAATAAAAAAGGATTCTTTTCAAGACTATTTAAAAAAAATCGTAACTAATTATTGAACCCATGATTACACTGCAAGAAATGACATCAAAAAAGGAAAAGAGAGCTTTCGTTGAATTTCCTTTTAAACTGTATAAAAATAATCCTTACTGGGTTCCTCCTATTATAAATGATGAAATTGAATCTTTCGATAAAACTAAAAATCCGGTTTTCCAACATGCAGATGCACGTTTTTTTGTCGCGCTGAAAAACAATGAAATTGTTGGCAGAATTACTGCAATTATCAATCATACAGAGATTAATGAACAAAAGGTAAAAAAAATGCGCTTTGGCTGGTTCGATTTTATTGATGATCTTGAAGTTTCAAAAATATTATTGGCTAAGGTTGAAGAGATTGGCAAACAAAATAAGTTGGAATATATGGAAGGGCCTCTGGGCTTTTCAAACTTGGATAAAGTAGGCGTTTTAACCGAAGGCTTTGACTATATTGGATCTATGATTACCTGGTACAATCATCCCTACTACAAAGAACATTTTGAAAAACTAGGTTTTATTGTTGAAAAACAATACAATGAAAGTAAATTTCCGTTTAGCAATGTGAAACCTGAATTTTTTTCCAAAGCAAATGAAATTATTAAAAAACGCTATCAGCTAAAACCGATTAATTTCACCAAAACAAAAGAAATATTGCCTTATGTGAATAAAATGTTCGATTTGTTCAATGACAGCTATGCTTCTTTGTCTTCATTCGTGCCAATTTCCGATATTCAAAAGGAATATTTTAAAAAGAAATTTATACCTTTTATCAATCCGGAACTGATTGTATTTGTTGTTGATAAAGAGGAGAACTTAGTTGCGTTTGCTATCACCATGCCTTCATTTTCTGAAGCGCTTCAAAAATCAAAAGGCAAATTATTTCCATTTGGAATTTTTCACTTGTTAAATGCGAAAAAAAACAGCAAAGACATCATTTTTTATTTAATTGGCGTTCATCCCAACTTTCAAAATAAAGGCGTTCATTCTATTATTTTTGAAGAATTTTATAAAACATATACTAAAAAAGGAATTATCAACTGTTATAGAACACCCGAACTTTCAACCAATAAGGCTGCGGCGGCGCTATGGAAAAATTTTGACCCGGTAATTTATAAAAAACGATGTACGTATAGAAAAGATTTATAATGCAATTATTTTACAATCCAGAATTAACAGCCGAGACAAAACAGTTTTCTTTTGATAAAATTGAAAGCAGACATGTTGTGCGTGTTTTAAGAAAAAAGGAAGGCGACAGAATTTTTATCACCAATGGTTTAGGCCAATTATTTACTTCAGAAATACTTATTGCTAACGACAAGAAATGTTTGGTCAAAATTGTGAATTTGGAAACTCAAGAAAACGACCGGAATTATTATTTGCACATTGCCATTGCACCCACAAAATTGAACGACCGTTTTGAATGGTTTCTTGAAAAAGCAACCGAAATTGGCATTGATGAAATTACACCAATTATTTGCGAACATTCTGAACGTAAAGTGCTTAAAACTGACAGAATGGAAAAAATAATTCATTCTGCGGCCAAACAATCACTTAAATTTCATTTCCCTAAATTGAATGAACCTGTAACTTTTAATGCATTTATGCAGTCAAATTTTAGTGGGCAATTGTTTATTGCCCATTGTGAGGAAACAAGCAAAAAATCATTAAAATCGGAATTGAAACCTAGGGTAAAAACCACCATTCTTATTGGACCGGAAGGCGATTTTTCAACCAAAGAAATTCAACAAAGTTTGGACAATAACTTTATTCCTGTATCTTTGGGAAAAAGCCGTTTACGAACTGAAACTGCCGGTATGGTTGCAGTTCACAGCGTGGCATTTGTAAATGAATGAATTTAATGAACATATTTCAAAAATTATTAACTTTATTTTTTTCACTTAAATTAAAAGTTGCGCTTGTTACTTTTGCTTTTTGCCTTTTGCCTTTTGCTTTTATTTCTGCACAACAAGTTGCTATATTAAAGTACAATGGCGGTGGTGATTGGTATGCAAATCCGACCGCTTTACCAAACCTTATTAATTTTTGCAACAAAAACATAAAAACATCCATCAAAGAAAATCCGGAAACGGTTGAAGTAAGCAGCATTGATATTTTTAATTACCCCATTGTTTTTATGACAGGACATGGAAATGTAAGTTTCTCTGATGATGATATTGAAAATTTAAAAAACTATTTAATTTCAGGTGGATTTTTACATGTATCCGATAATTATGGGCTTGACAACTATATTAGAAGAGAGCTTAAAAAAGTATTTCCTTCAATAGATTTTCAAGAAATACCGCACAATCATCCTATTTACCATCAATCGTTCAATTTTGAAAACGGCTGTCCAAAAATTCATGAACACAACAACAAGCGACCTCAAGGTTTTGGATTGTTTTATGAAGGAAGATTGGTTTGTTTTTACGACTATGAATCGGATTTAAGTGATGGCTGGGAAGATGAAGAAGTACATAACGACCCTATAGAAATACGT
This sequence comes from Flavobacteriia bacterium, assembly GCA_024635575.1. GTDB lineage: Bacteria > Bacteroidota > Bacteroidia > Flavobacteriales > Flavobacteriaceae > Lutibacter. The sequence continues at coordinate 3,014 of JAGXIN010000010.1, read as the reverse complement.
GAAAAGGCGCTGAAAATGGGTGCTAATATTGTTGAATACGCCTTTAAAAATTAGTATGACTGAAAATTTAGATTCGCTAAAAATAAATTTTGATACTGAAAGTCTTTGGGTGCTTAACATCACATTGGCCATTATCATGTTTGGCGTTGCGCTCGGGATTACTAAGGATGATTTTAAACGATTATTTCAAAATCCGAAAATTTTATTTACTGGTGTTATTTCGCAATTTATTTTATTGCCAATGGTCACTTTCATTTTCATAAAATTGGTGAACCCAATGCCAAGCATTGCTTTGGGAATGATGATGGTTGCTGCTTGTCCCGGAGGTAATATTTCAAATTTTATGACACAAATGGCAAAGGGAAATTCAGCATTGTCAATAAGTTTAACTGCTTTTGCAACATTGGTTTCCTTGGTTATGACACCTTTTAATCTTTATTTTTATGGAAATTTATATGCGCCTACCGCGGAAATTCTTCAGACCATAGAATTAGATCCTTTGGAACTGGTAAAATTGGTCATTTTAATTTTGGGAATTCCTTTAATTCTTGGCATGTGGGTAAGAAAATCTAAGCAGGAATTGGCGGCTAAAATGGCTAAAATCCTAAAACCAGTTTCTTTACTAATATTTATGCTTTTTATCATTATTGCATTCTATGATAATTTTGATATTTTTATAAATTACATTGAATATGTATTAATTTTAGTCATAGCACATAATTTACTGGCTTTACTTACTGGTTTTTATTTTGCCAAATTGATGAAACTTTCCTTTATAGATCAAAAAACCCTTGCCATAGAAACAGGAATTCAAAACTCCGGATTAGGATTGTTGCTTATTTTTAGCTTTTTCAACGGACTCGGGGGTATGGCTCTATTGGTCGCTTTTTGGGCAATTTGGGATATATTTTCAGGATTGGCTTTAGCCAGCTATTGGTCCAAACAAAAAATAAAAGAACAGATTTGAGAAATTTTTGGTACAAAACTGTTAGAATTTATGTAAAAATTGGATTGTTCTTTTTATTTAAAAAAGTGTCAGTTTACGGGAAAGAAAATATTCCGAAAAAAGGAGCTGTAATTTTTATTGGAAATCATCAAAATGCTTTAATAGACGCGTTATTGATTCCAACAACAAATAGCAGAGACATTCATTTTCTTACCAGAGCCAGTGCCTTTAAAATAGGCATCGTTAGCCAAATATTGCAGTCGCTAAAAATGATTCCCGTGTTTAGAATACGAGATGGGATTCGCACAATGGAAAAAAATGTTGAAGTTTTTGAGCAGTGTATAGAAATTTTGAAGCAAGAAAGAGGAATTCAAATTTTTGCAGAAGGTGACCATCATTTGGAACGAAGAATCCGCCCTTTTAAAAAAGGATTTGCACGCATTGTTTTAGGTGCACTTCAAAAATATTCCGACTTAGCTATATACATAGTTCCTGTAGGAATTAACTATGATTCCCATTTAAACTTTCCTTCCAGCGCATCCATTTATTATGGAAAACCAATATTAGCTAATCAATTCATTGACCTTAAAAATCCTGATTTAAAATTTACGGAGATCACGAGCCAAGTTTCAAACGCTCTAAAAAATTTAACGCTCCATATTGAAGATTCTGCTAATTATGATGAAATTATTGCAAAATTAGAAGCATTGAACATTAATTATTTAGACCCGTTTGAAGCAAACAAACTGGTTGAAAATATAGAATCATATCCATCAGAAGAGATTGTAAAAAAGGAAAAAATAAATTGGTTTGCCCCTATTCATTTTCTTGCCAAATTAAACAGCATATTTCCTCTGTTAATTTGGAAATATGTCAAACAAAACATTAAAGATTTGGTTTTTACCAATACCTATAGATTTGCATTAATTACCACCCTTTTCCCACTGTTTTATCTAATACAGACTGCTTTGGTTTATTACTTTTTTAATATAAAATTTGCAATTATCTATCTTATAAGCTGTATTTTTATAGGAATTATTTCAGCCAAAACAATGACCATTAGTCAATAATTGCATCCTGTATCAACTGCTGGATTTCGGTTCTTATGTTATATTTTACCAAATCCATATTTTGTGAGGTTGGAAAAACCCGATTCGACAAAAACACGTATACAATTTGCGATTCAGGATCTACCCAAGTATAAGTACCCGTAAAGCCGCTATGTCCAAAACTGCTGTCGGAAACACAGCCGCAAGTTGATTTAACGTTTTCGTCGAGTTGTGGCTTGTCAAAACCAACGCCTTTTCTTACACCTTCATTCGCATAATAACGATGGTTAAATTGATCAATGGTTTCTGGTTTCAGATATCTTCGTCCGCCATAATAACCTTTTTGAAGATACATCTGCATTATTTTGGCAATGTCATTGGCATTGGAAAATACGCCAGCATGTCCTCCTATTCCTCCTTGCATTGCAGCGCCCATATCATGGACATCACCATGAACCAGTTTAAAACGATAATAATTGTCTTTTTCAGTAGGGACAATTTCATTTTTAGAAAATTTATCTAAAGGTAAATAAGTTGTTCTGTTCGCACCCATCGGCCTGTAAAAATGAAGTTGGGTGAGTATATTTAGGTCATTTTTATAATAATCTTCAATATAATTCTTGAAAATATAAAAAGGCAAATCACTGTATTTGTATTCCTTCTTTTTAAGTAATTCTGAATGAGCAATGATATCAAACATTTCATTTCTATAACTGCTAAGCAAATACAAACTGTCTGTAACTTTTATATTAAATTTATTACTTTTTTCAACACGATAAAACACGGTTGATGGCTTTTTTGTAACGTTGTCAAGCGTTTTTATATAAAATGGAATCCAAGGCTTCAGCTGTCCATAATGTGAAAGTACTTCTTTCACGGTTATTGTATTTTTATTAGATTTCCTTAATTTATGGATCAAGCTACCCAAAGTACTGTTAAGACTCAGTATTTCACGTTCTTCAAGTTCCATAATCAGCGGGAGTGTGGCCACTATTTTAGTTAGAGATGCAATATCATAT
>JAGXIN010000009.1 GCA_024635575.1 Flavobacteriia bacterium | reverse complement strand
TATTCCGGTTGAATGGGCCAATAAAGCACCCGAATTTTTTGACCAATTAAACATTAAATACAGCTATAAGGAATTTCCGGTTGGACACGGTGTAAATCCCCAGAATTTTTATGAATTTAGCAAATGGATAGAAGAAAGGATGTAGACTTGGTTGTTGGTTTTACAGAATGTTGAATTTTGAATTTTGAATTTTTTACTAAAAATGCGACTGAAAACTGTGGACTTAAAACTAGTTGTTGGTTATCAATTTTATTTGTCAATTATTAGTAATTAGTTTTAATCAATCAAATATTAATTTTTAATTATTAAATTGTAAAGCGATAAAAATTTAGCATTATGGAAATATTGGGTATTGATGTTGGAGGCACAGGAATAAAGGCAGCAATAGTTTCTGTTGAAACAGGTGCGCTTTCAGCCGAAAAAAAAAGAATTCCTACCCCAAGACCCGCCACACCGGAGGCAGTCGCTAAAGTTATCCATAAACTTGTGAAACATTTTAAATGGGACGGCCCTGTTGGCTGTGGATTTCCAACACCGCTTCACCATGGAAAATGTTTGTCGGGAGGCAATTTACATGAAGACTGGAATGGCGTAAACGTCTCTCAACTTTTTAAAAATGAGACAGGCAATGAATTTACCGTTGTAAATGATGCAGATGCTGCCGGAATTGCCGAAATAAACTTTGGTGCCGGTAAAGATAAAAAAGGTGTCGTTATTATGATTACCCTTGGCACCGGAATTGGGTCGGCCATTTTTTTAGACGGAAAATTATTGCCAAATACTGAATTTGGACACTTATATAATTGGCATGGGGACAGCTTTGAGAGTTATGCTGCAGATTCCGCCCGCAAAAGAGAAAAATTAAGTCAGAAAAAATGGGGAAAAAGACTTGATAAATATTTTAACCACTTAAATTTTATCTTGTCTCCAGACTTGATTATCATTGGTGGCGGCGCCAGCAAAAGAGTCCATAAATTTATTCATAAAATTGAGGTCGATACCGCTATTGTTCCTGCGGAAGCAGAAAACGAAGCCGGTATCATTGGAGCGGCGATGGCTGCTAAATTTGAAATTAAATAAAGTATTTAAACCCTTTTAAATTATTGAAATCAATTCCGCAGATTTTATTGAAATTATTTAAAAAAACCACTGCAATTTTACATTACAAAAACAATGACCTTATTTTACATATTAGACATATTGGGTACTATTGCATTTGCCATTTCAGGCGCTCTGGTGGCCATGAATAAAAAAATGGATCCATTTGGTGTTTTCATCATTGCATTTGTAACGGCAGTTGGCGGCGGTACTTTACGAGACGTTTTAATAGGACGACAACCCGTTATCTGGATGACCGATATTACGTATGTATTATTGATCAGCTGCTCTGTTTTTATCGCAATTTTATTTCGAAAAAAATTAAAATACCTGCAAAAATCCTTATTTTTATTTGACACCATTGGTTTGGGCATATTTACCATAACCGGAACAGAAATCGGAATTAACGCTCATTTTCACCCCATAATTTCAATAGCATTGGGTACCATGACCGCCTCTTTCGGAGGTGTTATACGCGATATTTTATGTAATGAAGTTCCCATTCTTTTCAGGAAAGAGATTTATGCCACTGCATGTATTTTTGGATCAATTGCATTTATTATTTTACATCATTTAAATATTGATCAAACCATTGTATATATTTCAACAACATTTATTGTAATTGCCATAAGATTGGTTGCCGTAAAATATAAACTTACTTTACCCACTTTTTATTCAGAGAATTAAATGGATTTTAAGGACTTTAAAAATAACGTTTTAAAACTGTCGGAAATAACGCTTGGCGGCATGGAGGCCCAGTTTGAACTTGCACCTAAATTCAGACAAAAGTATACTCAGGAATTTCTTGAAGCAAGAGATGCAAAGAAAGCTGCCGTATTGGCCCTTTTCTACCCGAATTCTCAGGGAAAAACCTGCTTTTTATTAACCTTACGCGCAAACTATAACGGAATTCATGCATCACAAATCAGTTTTCCCGGCGGAAAATTGGAGCGTTCCGATGCTTCTCTTGAAAATACTGCCTTGCGTGAAGCAAATGAAGAAGTTGGAATTCAGCCAGATCATGTGCGTATTTTTAAGCAAATGACCGATGTATTTATCCCTCCCAGCAATTTTATGGTGACTCCTTTTTTAGGATTGCTAAACTATACGCCCATCCTAACAAAAAATGAAGAAGTGGAAAAAAATATAACCGTTTTGCTGGAAGATTTATTAAACGAAAATGCCTTTTCAACAGCCATTATAACCACATCCTATGCCAAGAACATGCTTGTCCCCTGTTTCAACTTAAGCAATTGTGTAGTTTGGGGAGCAACTGCTATGATGTTAAACGAAATCAAAATGTTATTAAAAGAAATTTAATTTATTTTTTATTAAATTTGTCATTCATTAAAAACCCAATCAATTACATGCCAATTTTTAAAAGAAATCCTTTTGGTCATATCTTATTTGTAAAAAGATGGCTCGTAAGAATTATTGGAGTTGTTTCTCACGGACGGTATCGGCGTTTTAACCAATTACAAATTGAAGGTTCTGAAATCATAAGGGATCTTCCAGCCACCAATGTATTGTTTGTTTCCAACCATCAAACCTATTTTGCAGATGTTGCCGCCATGTACCACGTTTTTAATGCTTCTTTAAAAGGAAGGGTAGATTCTCTAAAAAACATAGGCTATATCTGGAATCCTAAGTTAAACATTTATTATGTCGCTGCATCAGAGACGATGAAATCAGGTCTGTTGCCAAAAATATTTGCCTATGTAGGCTCTGTTTCCATAGAAAGAACCTGGAGAAATAAAGGTGAAAACATCAACAGACAAGTAAAAATGTCGGACATCAGCAATATTAAAAAAGCTTTGGATGACGGTTGGGTAATTACCTTTCCACAGGGCACCACCAAACCTTTCAGACCTATAAGACGGGGTACCGCACACATTATAAAAACCTGCAAGCCCATTGTAATTCCAATTGTTATTGATGGTTTTAGAAGGGCCTATGATAAGAAAGGGCTGTTAATTAAAAAACGAAATGTACTACAATCTATGGTCATCAAGCAACCCCTTGAAATAGATTATGAAAACGATACTGTTGATGAAATTGTAGAAAAAATTGAGTTTGGAATTGAACAACATCCTTCATTTTTAAAAGTTATTTCAGTTGAGGAGTACAAAAAACAAGAAGAGGAATTAGACAAACAGCGTTCTTTTTGGGATATGTATTAAAGGTAGTATCCAAATTTCGCAAGTGAAACAAGACTATTTTGTAGCTTTAACAAACATCTTTTATCTGTTTAGTCGTTGAACTGTTTATTCGTGTATTTTTTTTTACTTTAAACTTTCGACTTTTTAATTCAACCAAGCATTCAGCACCCAAATTGTTTTTTCCTGTTCTGCAATTAAGTCGCTCATCATTTGCATCGGCCGATTCATTTAGAATCCCTCTTTCCAAAATCAAAAGTTCCTTTAAAGAATTTACCACCAATTGAACACCTTCTTCTCCTGTCGTGATATTTTTACCCACTGCCACTTTAGAGGTAGTATCCAAATTTCGCAAGTGAAACAAGACTATTTTGTACCTTTAACAAGCATCTTTTATCTGTTTATTCGTTGAACTGTTTAGTCGTGTAATTTTTTTACTTTAAACTTTCAGCCTATTTTTTATTTAACCATGCATTCAGCATCCACAATGTTTTTTCCTGTTCTGCAATTAAGTCGCTCATCATCGCATTGGTCCCTTCATCATCTGCATCGGCAGATTCATTTAAAATCTCTCTTTCCAAATGCAAAAGTTCATTTAAAGAATTTACCACCAGCTGAACACCTTCTTCTCCTATCGTGATATTTTTACCCACTGCCACTTTAGACAGTTCCGAATATTCCTTAAACGTATGCAGTGGCGTTCCTCCTAAAGTGAGAATACGTTCTGCTATTAAATCTATCTTTATTTGTGAATCGGTATAAAACTCTTCATATTTCACATGCAATTCAAAAAACGATTTCCCTTTAATATTCCAGTGCAACCCTCTTAAATTTTGATAATACACCTGGAAATTTGACAATAATTTATTTAAACTTACTGTTAAGTTTTTTGCTTTTTCTTTATTTAGTCCAATACTTGTTGTGTTCATATTTCTATTTTTTTTTAATTTTTTACTATTTATTTACTACAAATTTCAAAAAAAATAAAGCAAAATAAACATAATCATTATTGATAGTTTTAATATCTTTATCATAAATATTTATAGTTATGACAATAACCCAATTAAAGTATGTTTTAGCGGTGGCAGAATACAAAAATTTTACCGTTGCATCCACCCATTGTTTCGTTACCCAGCCCACATTGAGCATGCAAATACAAAAACTTGAAGAAGAGTTTGACACACAAATTTTCAACAGAAATAAAAAGCCCATTCAACTTACTTCGGTAGGGGAAAAAATTATAGAACAGGCAAAAATTATTGTGAATGAGAGCAACCGGATAAATGATATTATTGACCAGCAAAAGGGATTTATAGGGGGTGATTTCAGATTGGGAATCATTCCTACAGTGATGCCTACACTGCTACCGATTTTTTTAAAAACGTTTATTAAAAAATATCCGAAAGTAAATTTAAAAATTGAAGAAATTACGACAGAAGAAATTATAAAAAAATTGACCGACGGCCATATTGATGTGGCTATTGCCGCAACGCCACTGGAAAATGATCAAATTAAGGAACGTGTTTTATATTATGAGCCTTTTGTAGGGTTTGTGCCTGCCGAACATCGTCTTTTTAAAAATAAAACCCTCGCTGTGGAAGATTTAGAGATTGCAGATATTTTATTGCTTGAAGATGGCCATTGTTTTAAAGAAAGTATTATCAACCTTTGCAGTGCCATTGGCTATAAAAACCAACATTTTCAAATTCAGAGCGGAAGTTTTGACACCCTGATTAAACTGGCCAAAGAAGATTTAGGAATGACCCTGTTACCATACTTGCAAACACTGGACTTATCCAATAAAGACACCATGTATTTGCGACCGTTTAATTCACCGGTGCCTGCAAGGGAAATCAGCTTAATTTATCATAAGTCCCAATTAAAAATACAATTAATTGAATCCTTAAAAAATGTGATAGATAGCGTAATAAGAGGTATTATCACCTTTAACGACGTGAAAATAATTAGCCCGTTACAACAAAAAAAAGGAGCTTAAAAGCTCCTTTTATTATTTTTCACTAATACTAAATACAATTGAAGTTCCGGTTTATTTAAGGTAAACTCCCTTAGCCAAAAGTACAATTCCTTTATTTCATCAGGCAATAATCTGTTTACCGCCTTTTCCAATTCTTTTTTAAATAATTCTTTGTTAAAGCTGACTTTTTCGAGTATGGTTTTGGTGTACTCAAACATTGCTCTTGCCATAGATTAAATATTTTTAAGTTGGTAAATTAAGAACGTAATGTTTATTTCTTTATTGTATAAATATAACTAATAAGTTTGATTAAAAAAAACACTTATTAAAAATATTTATGAACATTCATTTAAAGTTTATTCACTTTTTCAATTAAATTGGAAGCTGTTTTTTCCAATTCTAAATTAATGGCTTTGAAATAAGCTTTTTTGTCTTCGACTTTTTTAACATTCACTTTCTCAATCAATACATCAAATGATTCAATTGCTTCATCGATTATTGCTTCTGTTCCTGCTGAACCTGCTTTTGGATTGTACAATTCCCATGTATAACACGCTTCAATAATATCTCCCAGAACGTAATTAATATCCTTTTTTAAATTTTTAATACTTGCCATAAAATTTTTATTGGTTTATTTTGATTGCAAATTTACAAGAAAATGAGTTATTATCACATTATAAATCAATATATTCTTTATTTTTTAACATAAATTTTTAATTTATATTGAATCTCTTCTTAATTATTCAGCACTCCTATAACTTCACCAATATAGTTTCCATGTACCTTTCAATTCAAACAATCTGCTAAAAACAAGCTGCACATTGCTAATTTATGATATATTTTTAAACAAAAATCCAATAAAAATATTGAATTATGTAAATTTGTGGCATGAAAACATTTATAGCAAAATTACCCAAGGCCGAACTTCACTTACACATTGAAGGTTCTTTTGAGCCTGAACTGATGTTTAAAATTGCACAAAGAAACCATATTAAGATTCCTTATAGTTCTGTTGCCGAGATTGAAGAAGCATATAAATTCAATTGTTTACAGGATTTTCTAAATATTTATTATCAAGGTGCAGGCGTTTTGGTTACAGAGCAGGATTTCTATGATTTAACCTATAGCTATCTGCAAAAATGCGCCGACCAACATGTGCGACATACCGAAATTATGTTTGATCCCCAAACGCATACCGATCGGGGTATTGATTTTGAAACGGTGATTAACGGCATTTCAAAAGCCTGTGAGGACGCAAAAGTAAAATTAGACGTTTCCTCATTGTTGATTATGAGTTTTTTACGTCATTTAAGTGAGGAAGAAGCCTTTAAGACATTGAAACAGTCACTTCCTTTTAAAGATAAAATTAAAGCAATTGGATTGGATTCATCCGAAAAAGGGAATCCGCCTTCAAAATTTAAAAATGTATTTGAAGCTTCTGTGAAAGAAGGTTATATTCCTTTGGCGCATGCCGGTGAAGAAGGCTCTGCCGCCTATGTTTGGGAAGCCATCGATATCCTGGGAATCAAACGTATTGACCATGGAAACAATGCCCTGCAAGATGAAAACCTGATACAGGAAATTATTAAACGGGATATTGCGTTAACAGTTTGCCCGCTTTCAAATACATCGCTTCAGGTGGTTGACGATTTAAAAAATCATCCCCTGAAGAAAATGATGGATCTGGGAATAAAAGTTACGGTGAATTCTGATGATCCTGCTTATTTTGGCGGACAGATAAATAAAAATTATGAAGCCATACAAGAGGCTTTAAATCTTTCTAAGTCTGATCTTTACCAACTGGCTAAAAATTCGTTTCAATACTCCTTATTGGATGAAAATTCAAAACAAGTCTATTTAAATGAACTGGAAGTCTATTATCATAAACAATAAGTAGTTTTTTAGTTCGTTATGCAATCAAAAGAAATTTGACCCATGAGTAAAATAGCAATCACGGTAGTGACCATATTATTTATAACAACAAACATTTTTAGTCAAAGCACCCAAAAATTTATTGATACCGGCTCTGTAAAAAATCAGTTTGACTATGTTATTGATGAATCAAATAATTATCAGGATTATAAAGTTGTAAAGGCAAACTGGCTGCTTAAATTAAAATTGAACGTCACTGATTCACTTTTAGCTTCAAAAAAGAAACTTTTGGACAATTCCAACATCATGAATTCTCAAAAAATACTTATTGACAGTTTAAATATCAAACTGGCTTCAACGGATACTGTGATTGCAGACTTAGTAGCTGAAAAAGAAAGTATTTCGCTTTTTGGCATTCAGTTTGAAAAAACCACTTTTAAAACACTGTTTTTTTTAATTGTTGTTGTGTTAATTGGTGCACTGCTTTTTTTTATCACTAAATTTAAACGAAGCAATAGCATCACCACACAAAGCAAACTGGCCTTGAAACAGGCTGAAGATGAATTTGAAGTCTATCGAGAAAAAGCCTTGCAGCGCGAACAAAAGGCAATGAGAAGGTTACAGGATGAATTGAATAAACAAAAAAAAGAATAGCAATTATTTATTATCTTTATTCATTGTTAATTTAAAAAAAGTGAAATAATGAAAAAAAACATGGGTTCCATCGATAAATTAATTCGCGTTTTAATCGCTCTTACTATTGTAGTTTTATACTATTTTGGTAAAATTGAAGGCACGCTTGCCATAGTTCTCATGGCTTTTGCAATTATTTTTTTACTGACAAGCCTGGTAAGTTTTTGTCCGCTTTACACCATTTTTGGAATCAAAACCAATAAAAAAGAAGCTGAATAGAAAAATATAAAATTTTGGATTTTGAATGTTAAATTTTGAATTTAATGTTGATATAAAATATGGCAATTACCTAGTTTGGTTTGATTGCCATATTTTTTTTTAGTATGTTGGTATGTTTGACTGTTGGTTCCACAAAAAAACACAGCCCCACCCCCTTCTCAATAAGAGAATTTTTTAGTTTTACTTTTTTTATTGATAAAAAATTAATAGGGCGGAACGTTAAGAAAATGTTCAGTGAACATTTTTAGAGAACGAGCCAGCCGGCGCGATTGAGAGTCTGATGATTTTATACATTGTTTTTCCTTTTATCTGGTAATTTGTAATTCAGTCTATGTTTCTTCTCTTTTACTTTTTTTATATGTAAATATTTATTGTTTTATATAGGTCATATGTAATTTGCATATTTTCATAGGTGATTGTATCGTGTTTCCGTTATGCGCATTTCATTGATAAAAAAAGTAATAGGCGGAACTTAAGAAAATGTTCAGTGAACATTTTTAGTACGACATAGCGACAGCTATGGGCGAGATGGCGCGCAGATACCAGCCGGCGAGATGGATAGTTTGATGATTTTTTTCTGTAAAATTATCCAATTTTTTCATTATCCTTCCCCTCCTTTTAACCAGCCGCTAAGAGTGTGTATTTGTATACGGATAAACCAGGAGATAATAGTTTATTTGTTCATCCATTTTAGAATTAATAAAAGTATTTCAAACTTTATTCATGTTTTTGTTCATTTTCTTTGCTTGCCCAAAGAAAACGAACCAAAAGAAAAGGCACTTTCTCGTCAGGTATTTTTTAAATAGAGATTGCAAAATCTCTATTTAAAAACCATATTTCAAAAGCTAAATTTCCTCCAAGGCTTCGGAAATTTTTAACGCTTTTAAAATATTATACTTACGATAAAGG
>JAGXIN010000068.1 GCA_024635575.1 Flavobacteriia bacterium | reverse complement strand
TTATCGTTGGTAAATAAAAATCCTTTATGATCTGAGCGCTCAGATTCATTGCTATTATCCCAATCAACAGGATTAGAGACTTCAGAGTCTTTAAACCATTTATCATAAGTTTTAGGATAATAATTCTTTTTAAAAGTATTCCAACTTACAAAACCGCCAGTCTGCGATGGGCTGGTCATTAGGGTTATGTTTTTAAACTCATTTTTTTTAATGCCAATTCCAGGTATATAAGCTGCAACCAATTGGTTTTGTAAAGGCTTTCCATCAAAAAATTCTTTCAAAAGCCGTATTGCATGAGTGGTTCCCTGACTATGAGATGCAATAATTATTGGCCTTCCATGATTGTACTTTTCCATATAGGTTTTAAAAGCTTCCTTAACATCGCCATAAGCTAAATCTAATGCTTCTTTTCCGCCCTTTTCATACTGTGTATAAGATCTTAAATGTGCTTGCCGGTAATAAGGAACATACAATTTTCCGGCATTTAAAAATGCAGATGCCTGAAAATAAACAGCTTTCTCAATTACCTTAACATTTTGAATGGAATCATTTACCGGAACATTCCATCTTAAATCCTTATTTTCAATATTTAAGGTCGGATAAATATAGAAGATATCAGCTTCTAAAATATTGTTATTTGTTTGCCAGTGTTTTAAATCTTCTGGATAGGAATCCGGCAAAACAGCCCATGTTGCCACATTGTCATAATTTGGAGATGCAGGATGCTGTTGGGAAGAAAAAGCAGGTGCCATAGCACTTTTACAGCTACTTAAAACGATTAACGCTATAAATAGCAATGCTATTTTTATGCTTAATCGAAACCCTCTAAAAGTCTCGTTATTTTTTATATAACATAGGATTTGTGTCTGCATCATTATACATTTTCATTTGTTTATATACTTTTACGTATTTTTCTCCCGTGGCAAAATCATTCAATAAATCGTCAATTGCTGTGGATAAATCCACTCTTTGTTCCAACAATACATTTAATTTTTCCTGACATTTCCCCCTGTGTTCTTCAGATGCTGTTTCGCGTGTGGCTTCTTCTCGCATATGGTAAATTTTTAAAGCTAAGATAGAAAGTCTGTCAATTGCCCAGGCAGGTGTTTCAGAATTAATTTTAGCGCCTACTTTTACGGTTACATTTTTGAATTTATTCAAGAAATAACTATCAATATATTCAACCATATCAGTTCGATCTTGGTTAGAAGCATCAATTTTTCGTTTTAAAACCAAGGCTTCTGTCGGATCAATATTGGGTAGACGAATTATGTCTTCATAATGCCATTGCACGGTATCTATCCAATTTTTTCGATATAATAAATGCTCAAAAGTTTTGGAATCAAACGGATTTTCAAATGCCTGATCAACATCATCAATAATATGGTATTTTTTAATTACTTCATCAAAAAGTTGGTTGTATTGGTCTGCGCTCATAATTGTTTTTTTAAAATATGTAAATATTCAACTGTTGAAGTTGCTTTGTGATTTCTGCTTTCTGTTTTATCGGCCTTAAATCGCTGATAGTTGGTTGTTTTCAGGCTGTATTTTCCGTAAAAAGACATCATGCGCTGAACCTCTTCTTCAGCCATTAAACCTTCATTGTTGTAACTTAAAAATATATACTTAAAGTTAGCATTTTTTATCAGTTCCTCGAAAGAATTTTTTACATCATTTTTTTTGCAATAAGAAGAACGGTAATAGGTTCGTAAACCGGTTTTTCCCTGGGGTTCAAACAAATCGTATTTTGCAATGGTGTTTAATAAATGATAGTTTGACCCGTATTGCCGCTCATTATAGGGTGGGTCCAAGTATAAAATGTCTCCTTTTATTTTTTTAATTAATGTATTGCTGTCTGTATTAAAAACTTCATGTTTATTGCTGTTTAGCGTAAACAATGCAGGTTTTAAAATCATTTCTTTTTGGGCCGATTTTTTTATTTTTTTTAAATATGCGCCATAAACCGAAGCGGTGTTTGCCACTTTGTCTGCACTTTCAATTAAGGATGCCAATAAAAAATAATATTCATCTTCTGTAATTTCACTGGTGTTTTTCCAGATTTCAATTTGTTGTCTGATTGCGTCTATTTTTTTTCCATTTTCTGCGGAAAAGTACAACCGTCCTTCATCCCCGTTTTCGCAGTAATTGTGAAATATAAATCCTTCCGATTCCTTTAAATTATTTAAGTAATTGAGATGTTTATCATAAATAAACGATTGATGATTCCCTATATAATTCCGATTCAGAACATAGCTGTAAAATTCAACATCGTTGGCAATGACCTGCTTCACAATAGGCTTAAAAGTTCGTCCAACACTGCCGGTTCCCGCAAACAAATCACAAAATACCAAGTTCGACAAATCACTTCCAACCGTATCAATGATGGCATCTTTTAAAAAGGAAGAAAGTTTATGTTTGGAGCCTATATAATTCACGTTTTAGGTTTACGATGTGCGATTTATGATTTTTTTAATTAGTCAATTTTTTCTTTTAACTTTTAGAAAGGACAGGTCGAGACCTGTCCCAGCTACCAACTTTTTTATTCCCCCTTCGGGGGCTAGGGGGCCTTTTTAAGTTCTTTTTCCTGCCTTACATAATCCATAAGGATTTATGAAAATTTACGCTCAATTAAATCGATAAATCGCTGTTCAAATTCTTCTTTGGCACTCCAGTCGTAATCAGGTTTTACGAACTCCTTGATGAAACTTATGGCTTCTTTTTCAGTTTTAAATGAGTTTAACTGGGAAACTACACGGTTGAAATCCTGCTGACTTCCATCAAACAATTGATTTACAAAAGCGATACGATCATTTAAGCCAACTTGTATGTTGTTTTTAAATAAAGTATCGTTTAGGGAACGTTTTTTACTTTCCAGTTTTTCTGCTATTTTTTCTTCAATGATTGGATTTTCTTTGGTTGCCCTTTCAAACAATTCGGTGGCAACATCGGATGAAATGGCATCTTTAAACTCCTCTTCCAAAGAGATTTGAAGTGAATAACTTTTATTTTCAGTCTCTTTTACTATGGTGTCTCCTTCATTAAACAACTCTTCTATTTTGTCATCCAAAAACACCTCTTTTTCTTTAACTTCTTCAACAATTTCAATAGTTTCCATACTTTCAACCCTCACTTCTTCCTTCCAGGTATTTTGAACTTTATCAAAGGTTTCTTCTTCTGGCTGGGAGGAGTTTGGTGTTTTTTCGATATAATTTTCAACAAATCGCAATACCGTCAATTTCTCATAAATATCAAGTGCTTTTTTTTGCAATGCATTTATATCATCTTTATTTTTCATTTGCAAAATGCTGTTTGCCAGACTTACCAATTCGGCTTCTAATTTTTTGTGCATAAGTTGACGTATTAAATGAGTGTTGGTGTTTAATTTTTAATAAATTTGTATCGAATCAAAATTGTAAAATTCAAATAGTTTTACAAAAATAAATGAAAAAATTATAACTATACTTTTATTAGATTTATTTTAAAAATAAAAAATTACAATAACCTTTCAAGCGTGAAATTACAAAATGTTTCTTGAAAATACAGTAAATCATATCGAACAATTTGGCTGGATTGAAGTAATTTGCGGCTCTATGTTTTCCGGCAAAACGGAAGAACTGATTCGCAGGCTGAAAAGAGCCCAATTTGCAAAACAAAAAGTGGAAATTTTTAAACCTGCCATTGATATTAGATATGACATAGAAAAAGTAGTTTCTCATGATGCCAATGAAATACGATCAACGCCTGTTCCTTCTTCTGCAAATATTAGACTTTTAGCCAGTGATGTTGACGTTGTTGGGATAGATGAAGCCCAATTTTTTGACGATGAAATTGTAGCGGTATGCAATGATTTGGCAAATCGTGGTGTTCGCGTTATTGTTGCGGGCTTGGATATGGATTTTAAAGGAAATCCGTTTGGTCCAATGCCGGCACTTATGGCAACTGCGGAATATGTGACCAAGGTTCATGCCGTTTGCACAAGAACAGGAAACCTGGCGCATTACAGTCATAGAAAAGCTGCCAGTGAAGAACTTGTTTTGATAGGCGAAACTCAAGAATATGAACCCTTAAGCCGCTCCGCATATTTTAGAGCCATGACAGAAGAAAAAATCAAAAAAGCCAAAGAAAATAATGGGAAATAATCACGTAACTGTGCTTGAAATAGATTTAAATGCCATTGAACACAATTTAAATGAGTTTAAAACAAAAATACATCCCGAAACAAAAGTGATGGCTGTGGTAAAAGCATTTGGTTATGGCAGCAGTGCTGTTGAAATTGCCAGGTTTCTGGAACCAAAAGTCTCTTATTTTGCCATTGCTTATTTGGATGAAGGCATTGCTTTGAGAAATGCCGGAATTAAAGCTCCCATTTTGGTATTGCATCCGCAGAAAATAAATCTGGAACAAATTATAAAATTCAATCTGGAGCCTAACGTTTATTCCGTTTCATTGCTAAAAGATTTTATTGAAAAAGCTGAAAGTTTAAAAGTACAAAATTATCCAATCCATATAAAATTCAACACGGGTTTAAACCGATTGGGTTTTACAAAAAAAGACCTTCCTGAAATCGCATCGTTGGTTAAAAATAAAAAGGAAATTGTGGTCGCCTCCGTTTTTTCGCATATCGCAGCAAGTGAAGATTTAAATGAACGCGAGTTTACTTTACAACAAATTAACAATTTTAAAGAAGTTTCGGCTCAATTGATCGGCCAACTTTCCACAACGCCTTTCAGGCATATGTTAAACACTTCAGGAATCATTAATTATGCCTTAGAAGCGCAATTTGATTTGGTACGTTTGGGAATTGGACTGTACGGCTTTGCAAATGATGATTCCGAAACCGCAAAACTGAAAAATGTAATTACCCTTAAATCGGTTATTTCACAAATTAACATCATAAAAAAAGGGGATACTGTAGGTTATAATCGGGCATTTAAGGCCACTAAAACCGTAAGAACCGCTACCGTGCCTATTGGCCATGCCGACGGACTTTCGCGTCAATTCGGAAATGGTGTGGGGTATGTTTACATCAACAGTAAAAAAGCACCAATTATTGGCAATGTTTGTATGGATATGATTATGGTTAATGTAACCGATATTGACTGCAACGTAGGAGATGAAGTCTTTATTTTCAAAGACCAGCATCATATTGAAGAATTGGCAAAAAAAACAAACACCATCCCTTACGAATTGCTAACAGCTATCTCACAGCGCGTTAGAAGAGCCCTAAAATAATTTAAATCGAATTATTTTTTTATTATATTAGCTAAACCAATCATTAACCAAAATAGCTAATAAAATAGGAATGTTAAAAGAGTTCAAAGAATTTGCAATGAAGGGAAACCTTGTTGACATTGCAGTGGGTTTTGCAATGGGTGCAGCTTTCAACAGAATTGTAACCTCATTTACCGGCGGAATTGTTTCACCCCTGATCGGATTAATTTTTCAATCGGACTTCAAAGACTTAAAATGGGTTATTAATGAAGGCGTTGCCAATGAAACCGGTGAAGTTGTTGGCGAAGTTGCTGTGCTTTATGGTGATTTTTTAACAAACCTAATCAATTTTATTATTGTGGCAGCCGTCATATTTATGATGATCAAAGCAATTAACCGCATGAAAAAGAAAGAAGTTCCTGCCCCTGAAACGCCAAAGGGTCCTTCTCAGGAAGATTTATTGATTCAAATCAGGGATTTGTTAGCAAAAGAATAGACGAAAATTTTATTAAAAAAAGGCTGTTTAAAGAATACTCATTTTTTAACCACAAGGGGCGCTAGGCTTTCCGCAAGGAACGCAAAGTACTGCTTTAAAAACTTAAAACTTTGCGAACATTGCGACTTCTTTGCGAGTTTTGCAGTTAGACCGACTTTTAGACAGCCTCTTTTTTACTTGTCTTTTTTCGTTTCATAAACTTCGGCTATTGTTGGTGAATTTTTAGCTTGATTTACAAGAATCAACTCATCGCCAACATTAACTTTTCCTGTTTGCAGCACTTTAAAATAAATACCGCTTTTGGTGGAATTCCAAAATTGTTTCAGTATTTCCTGAGTTCCAAAACGAATTCCCAGTTTGTAACAAGGCTCTCTTGGCTTGGTCACTTCCAACAACGCTTCGCCTAATTTATAGGTATTGCCAACAAATATTTGGGTTTCTTCCAAATTAGAAATGGTTAAATTTTCACCTAACATGCCGTAATTCCAATCTAAATCCGGATACAATTCCTTCCAAAACACATAATGATTTTGGGAATACCCGTAAACTGCCTTGTCAATTCCCCCATGATATTTTCGGTCAATCACAGCGTCATTTTCAACATCTTCTTTGCCCAAAAAAATAGGATGATTTACAGGAAACTTAAAAATACCCGTTTCAACAATTTCCCCCTTGTAGTTCACTACTTTTCGCTCACCAATATTTAAAGAAATTACCTTCATTTTTCTTCAAATTTGAAAAGTTCATCAGCAATTTTCCGGTCGTTAGACAAGCGAGGAATTTTATTTTGTCCGCCTAATTTACCAATTGACTTCATATATTTATTAAATCCGTCTTTTTCAATCAAGGTAATTTTTAAAGGTCTCAATATTTTTCCGTTGATTAAATCGAAATAATAACTATTTAACTGTTGTAAAGCAGCATCAACTTTACTTGCAAAATCATTCAAATCCTCTGGTTTATTATCAAATTCAATGAACCATTCGTGGTAAGGCAATCCACTTTCAGGCGTAATTTGTGGCGCCACGGTAAATTCATTTATGGCAATTGTTGTATCAATAGTCTGGCTGTTTATGGCACGCTCCACTTCACTGCCAATCACGTGTTCCCCAAATGCAGAAATAAAATGTTTAATTCTTCCTGTAACTTTTATTCGTGGCGGATTTATGGAAACAAATTCAATGGTATCGCCAATGTCGTAACCCCAAAGTCCGGCGTTGGTATTTAAAATAAGCACATAGTTTACGCCTATTTTCACATCAGCCAATGAGATTCTTTGCGGATTTTCATCAAAAAATTCTTCTGAAGCAATAAACTCATAAAACATCCCATTATCAACCAGCAATAACATTCCTTTTTCACTTTGTGAATCCTGATATGCAACAAAACCTTCGGAAGCAGGAAACAATTCAATAGTGTCAACTTTTCGGCCAATCATCTCTTCAAACTTGTTGCGATATGGTTCAAAATTCACGCCTCCATAAACAAACAGATTAAAGTTTGGGAAAATTTCCCCCACTTTTTTTCCGGTGCGTTCAATTAATTTTTCAAAATACATTTGCACCCATGAAGGAATTCCGCTAATCAAAGTCATATCTTCATTGATGGTTTCATCCACAATAGCTTCAATTTTTATTTCCCAGTCTTCAATGCAATTGGTTTCCCAGCTTGGCAATCGGTTTTTGGTTAAATAGTTGGGAATATAATGCGCTGCTATTCCAGATAACCTTCCGGTTTTCACACCATTTTTTTCATCCATTTCAGGACTTCCCTGCAAAAAAATCATTTTTCCGTTTACGAAATCGGCTTTTTTAGTTTCAGCAATGTAGAGCAACAAGGCATTTCGTGCGGCACTGATGTGCATAGGCATCGATTCTTTTGTAAGCGGAATGTATTTTACGCCAGATGTGGTACCCGAGGTTTTTGCGAAATACAGTGGTTTTCCTTTCCATAAAACATCTGATTCCCCTGCAACCACCTTTTCTATATAAGGTTTTAGTGCCTCATAATCCCGAATAGGAACCTGTTTTTTAAAATCTTCGTAAGACTTAATTTCGCTGAAATTATGGTCTTTGCCAAAAGTGGTGTTTTGTGCTTGGGCAATTAAATTTTTCAAAACATTTTGTTGAACTTTTACAGCATTTTTACTTTGCTTATAAACTCTTGTCGCAATGCTTTTTGCAAATGGTTTTGCTAAAATTGACTTTATACTCATTTTATTCGAAATCGATATAATTAATTGGATTTACTGGATACCCTTCATTCCATAATTCAAAATGCAGGTGTGGTCCTGTGCTATATTCGCCGGTGTCTCCTGCTGAAGCAATAACTTCTCCTGATTTCACCATGTCGCCTTGCCGTTTGTGCAATGCCGTGTTATGTTTATAAACGGAAATGAAGCCATTGCTGTGTTCCACAATAATCACATTGCCTGTTGTGGCGGTCCATTCGGCAAAAATTACGGTTCCGTCTGCAACAGATTTAACGGGGGTTCCCATTTGGACAGCAATATCAATGGCAAAATGTTTGTTTTTAAGGCTATAACCATCGGTCACAATTCCTTTAACTGGAGAGAAAAAGACAATATCGGCACTTTTTGTTGCTTCATTAAAAATACTAAACCTATCTGTACTTTCAACATCCGACCTAAATTCCAAAACATTATCAGAAGGATTAAAATTCATAGTATCTTTGTCAAATTGCATGGTATTTAAAACAGAATCTTTGTCAAACTGAACTTCAGAAATTTTACCGGTTAACAATTCTTTTACTTTTCCAATATAAAGATTGTTCACTTCCAATACCTGATTTAAGGAATCTACTTTATATACCAACTGCGTGGCTTCTTTTTTTAATTCGGTGGAAGAATATCCAGGAATATATTCTCTTAAATTGGTAAATGCAATTAAAAAAATAGTGCTTACAATAATCACAACAGAAAATAAAGTTCCAAAAATAAACACATTCAGCCTTGTTAAATTAAATGATAATTTTTCTTCAAAAGTATCTTCATTTAAAACAACCAAACGATATTTATTGATTAATTTCTGTCTGAATTTGACCCTTTTTCTAGGTTTCTTTGCCATATTACTGCTTCAAAAAATATAAAACGAATTTTATACAATTAATATTAAACTATTTATTTAGAAGTGTTAAAACTTTTATAAAGTTATGATTTATAAAAGTTCATTTCATCTATATATTCCCATACATGGAATGGCAACATGGTACTGATATCCTTTTTGTCTTTTATGGCCTTTCTGATAAATGTTGATGAAATTTGAACGATTGGCGCATTTACCCGATGAATTTTTGGATGATCTATAAATTCCGGATTTATTTTTTCTTCAGAAATCCTTGGATAAATGTACAATTCGTAATTTTTTATGATAGTTTCATAATTTTTCCATTTCTGAAAACTTTTCAAATTATCTTCACCCAGCAATAAACAAAATTGATGATTTGGAAATTTTTCTTCAATGTGAATAAGCGTATTTATGGTGTAATTTGGTTGCGGAAGGTTAAATTCAATATCCGAAGTTTTTAATTTAGAATAATTTTCAACGGCAATATTTACAAGGGCCAACCTGTGGTGATTGCTTAATAGCGTTGCTTTTTGTTTAAACGGACTTCTTGGCGTTATGACAAACCAAACCTCCTCCAAATCGGAAAATTCAACCATATAATTTGCAATAATCATATGTCCGATATGAATAGGGTTAAACGTGCCAAAAAATAATCCGATTTTCATTTAAGTTAAAAGTTGAAAGTTGAAAGTTAAAAGTTGAAAAATCCTGATACTTGATAACTAATACCAGATACCTATATCTACCCAATAAACTTTTTCACCAAATTATATGCTTCTTGTTGTGCTTTTTCCAAATTGTCATTCACCAAAATAACATCAAAATCCTTGGCAAATTTTATCTCTTTCTCAGCCTTTTTAACACGTTCTTTAATTTTTTCTTCACAATCAGTATTTCGGTGCCTAAGGCGGCGTTCCATTTCATCAATTGATGGGCTTTGGACAAAAATAGCCAGAGTTTGCTCGGGGAATTTATTTTTTATGCTTAAGCCGCCAACCACGTCTATGTCAAAAATCACATGTTTGCCCGCTTCCCAAATTCTTTCAATTTCCTTTTTTAAGGTGCCGTAATAATTATTTTCATAAACCTCTTCCCATTCAATAAAACCTCCTTTTCCCACATGTTTTTGAAATTCTTTCAGGGAAAAGAAATAATAATCTTTTCCGTCTATTTCTTTCCCTCTTTTGGGACGTGAAGTTGCTGAAATGGAAAAATCTAAATTTAATTCCGGTTTCTTTAATAAATAATGAACAATTGTAGTTTTACCAGAGCCTGAAGGTGCCGAAAAAACAATGAGTTTCCCGTCTTTTTTCACTGATTTAAAATTTTATAAAAGTTGATGATCCCGTTTTATTATAATACATTTAAGTTTTGCTCTTTAATTTTTTCAAGTTCGTCTTTCATTTGAACAACCAGTTTTTGCATATTTGCCAAATTTGATTTTGAGCCGATCGTGTTAATTTCCCTTCCAATTTCCTGAGTTATAAATGCCAGTTTTTTACCATTTGAAACGTCTTCATTTAATTCTTTGATAAAATATTCCAAATGGTTTTTTAGACGCACTTTTTCTTCAGTGATGTCTAGTTTTTCAATATAATAAATGAGTTCTTGTTCAAACCTGTTTTCATCTATTTTGGTTTCCAGTTCGGCAATGGATTTTCTGAGCTTTTCCTTTACCTGTTGAATGCGGAGTGGATCCAATTCAATAATTCTTTCCAACAATATTTCAATAATTGAAATGCGCAACACAAAATCGGCGTGCAGGGCTTTCCCCTCATCAATACGGTATTCATTAATTTTTTCAATGGTTTCAAGTATGCCGTTCTCTATTTGCTTCCACTCCTGCTCTTCCAGTTCCTCTCTTTGGGATTTAAAAGAGTCGGGCAGGCGGATGGCCATTTTTAACAATTCAATTTCATCTGAATCCACAATATTCCGCAATTGGTTCATGTATTCTTTAACCATCTGTTCGTTTATTTTCGATGAAGATTCTCCTCCATTGTCTTCAATGTAAATTGAAAAATCTATTTTCCCCCGAACAAGTTCCGTAGCCAATTGTTTGCGAATATACAGTTCCTTTTCTCTGTAGTAGCCAGGAACCCGAACGTTTAAATCTAAATTTTTGCTGTTTAACGATTTCAATTCAATCGTAATTTTTTTGGTTGGAAGCTGCAGTACGGTTTTACCGTAACCAGTCATTGAATGTATCATCTGGTAATAAAATTTAAGCAAATTTACACATTTTATAGTTTGTAGTATTAATTTTTAATAGTAATGGCATGTATTTTTTGAACTAAAACTATTGTGTACTTTTGTTTAAAATAACCAACAATTCAAATTTATTTTGACGAAAACAAAGCATTTATTAGTTATCCGACTTTCTGCAATGGGTGATGTTGCCATGGCGGTTCCTGTTTTAAGTGCTTTGGAAAAACAACATCCGACCTTAAAAATTAGCGTTCTTTCAAAACCTTTTTTGAAGCCATTGTTTGTCGATCTGAAAAATGTTACTTTTTTTGCTGCGGAAGTAGACGGAAAACACAAAGGTTTTTTTGGAATTTATAAACTTTTTACAGAATTAAAATCGCTAAATATTGACGCCGTAGCCGATTTGCACAACGTATTGCGATCTAAAATTTTAAGAACTTTTTTTAAACTTTCATCGGCCAAAGTTTCTTTTATTGATAAAGGCCGAAGTGAAAAACACGCATTGACCCAAGCTAAAAATAAGGTTTTTAAACAGCTGAAATCCACCCACGAAAGATATGCCGACGTTTTTAGAAATTTAGGATTTAAACTGGACCTTTCTGCTCCAGAATTCCCGCCAAAAAAAGAACTTTCTTCTGAAATTCTTAAAATCACGGGTATAAAAAATACAAAGTGGATTGGTATCGCACCTTTTGCGCAATACGGTTCTAAAATGTATCCCATAGATTTAATGGAAGAAGTTATTGCTGAATTGTCTAAACAACCAGTGAAAATTATGCTTTTTGGTGGCGGGCAAAGAGAAATTGAACTTTTGGAAAGCCTCGAAAACAAGTTTGCAAATACCCTAAATATTGCAGGAAAGCTCAACCTCAGCCAAGAATTAAAGCTTATCTCAAATTTAGATGTTATGATAAGCATGGATTCCGGAAATGCGCATTTTGCTGCAATGATGGGCATAAATACGATAACCATTTGGGGAATTACACATCCTTTCGCCGGATTTGCGCCCTTTAAGCAACCTTTTGAAAATGCCATTTTACCCGATTTGGATAAATATCCCAACATACCTTGTTCCATTTATGGCAATAAAATTTGCGAAGGTTATGAAGATGTGATGCGAAGTATTTCACCAAAAACGGTAATTGATAAAATTTCGGAAGCTTTAAATTGATTGCTGATTTAAGCAATTTTCGTTTTTGGAAATTAACTAAAAAACTTGCTTATTTTATAATTATTAAATGTTATTTTTGCTGAAAATAAGCTCTTATGATTATCAATGTTTTAGACAAAAAAAGTTCAATATTAAATAAATTTATCGCAGAAATTAGAGATGCCGAAATTCAGAAAGACAGCATGCGATTTCGACGAAATATTGAACGAATTGGTGAAATTTTAGCTTATGAATTAAGTCATTCTTTAGAATTTGAAAACACCATTGTTACCACTCCTTTAGGAACTAAAATAGTGAATGTTCCAAAAAACGACATTGTATTGTGTTCCATTTTAAGAGCCGGATTGCCATTGCATAACGGATTGTTAAATTATTTTGATGAGGCTGAAAATGGATTTATATCCGCCTATAGAAAACATATCAGTGAGACCGAATTTGAAATTGTTGTTGAATATTTTGCATCGCCTAATTTAGATGGAAAAGTTTTAATTTTAGCGGATCCCATGTTGGCTACAGGACTGTCTATCACAAGTGTTTATGAAGGCCTGAAAAAACATGGAACGCCAAAAGAAATTCATTTGGCTTGTGTTATCGGATCCAAAGAAGGCATTGAATATGTAAAAAAACACTTCCCTGAAAATACAAAACTATGGATTGGAACTGTTGATGACAAGCTGAACGATAAAGGCTATATTGTTCCAGGTCTGGGTGATGCAGGTGATTTATCTTTTGGTTATAAATTATCCAAATAAACACCAATAGAAATTAACAGAAATACATATAAAATCACATTTCTTAAAATTTTAGATTTGGTAAGTTGCACTAAATTTGAAATAACTACTGCCGAAGGAAAAATAAAGAAAAATAATTCAGAACCGTTTTTTGTTGGTGCTAAAAGAACAATTACTGCCGAAATTAAAAGATGATTTATCAATACATCCCAAGAAAATTTAAAATTATTTCTGACTGAAACAACTTTTGGGGTCACCCTGAAAAGACTCCAAACCAACACCATTGATAAAAATAAAAGTGGAATTAAAAATTTTAATGAGGTGTACGGACTAAAATCCAAGATAATTTCATCATTAAATCTTCCATAAAAAAAAGCGGCACTTTCAAAATACAGACAATACGTAAAATAAATAAGCATTGGTGTTACAAAGCCAACAATAGGAATAAACAAATTTTTAACTGTCAGCTTTTGATATATAATTAAGCTAACATACACCAATAGAATATAAAAAATACTCCACGAATAGATCAATGTTGCGATGCCAATCCAAAAACAGGCATCAAAAATCTTCAATTTGGTATCTAATCCAGATCTTAAACTATAAATTTTTCTGAAACCCAAAAGCAAAACTATGTTAGCCAAAACGATGCCGGAAGAAAACATGGCCTCGGGAAAGGTTCCCAATAAAAAGACCATTAAAAGTGACACGTAGGAATTGTCTTTTGTCAGCTTGTTTTTTTTGACAATAAAATTTGCAATCAGCAGAAATAAAGCAAGCCAGATAAAAAAACCAGCCCTTCTAAACAAAATTTGCAAGGAAAATTCTCCCGAATGAAGTAAAAAAGAAGCAGTAAAATAATAGATAATCAGCATAACTCCTATACTTAATACAGTTGCCGGTTTAGTTTTACTGAAAAAATTTGCTATCATTGCTATATTTTATACTTTTGCTTGTAAATATAAATAAGTTATGATTGCAAACAATATTTTTAAAGCGATAGCTGATTTTTGTCAAAATGTTTTATTTGTGCCTTTCAACAATATTCGATCTATGGATAACTGGTGGTTTCAAAACACGGCAAGCTGGATATTTGTTGTCATTGGATTTATTGGATTTTTCTATTGGTTAGGTCAGTTAAAAAAATACCAAAAAGAAGAAAACGAATAATTTCTTATTAAATTCATTATAATTTTTTCCTTTTTTTAACGAAACGCAAATCCTGTGGGAAGCAAAAATAAACTCAAAAGATTTCGTGAAAACGAAACATTTTCCAATGTCATTCAACCAACACGAGAAGAAGTTATTAATGGTTTCTCCCTTAAAGGAAGTTGGCATACACTTTTTAACAACAGCAATCCTATTGTTCTAGAATTGGGCTGCGGAAAAGGTGAATATACCATCGCCCTTGCCCGTAAAAACCCAAACATTAATTATATTGGTGTAGATATAAAAGGAGCGCGTTTTTGGCGTGGAGCCAAAATAGCTTTAGAAGAAAACCTGACCAACGTTGCTTTTTTAAGATCTCAGATTGAGCTCATCGACTTGCTTTTTAATGAAAAAGAAGTCTCCGAAATCTGGATTACTTTTCCAGATCCCCAAATTAAATATACGCGCACCAAACACCGGATGACCAATGCTGAGTTTTTAAAAAAATACTACCATATTTTAAAACCTGAAGGAATTGTTCACTTGAAAACGGACAGTGAATTTATGCATGGTTACACCTTGGGGTTGCTTCATGGTGAAGGCCATGAAATTATTTATGCCCATCACGATATTTATAAAAATTATCATGCGCCTGAAGAAGTGACCTCAACACAAACTTTTTACGAAAGCCAATATCTGGAAAAAGACAAACCTATTACGTATATTAAATTCAGGCTTCGATATTAACTTAATTAGTTATAAAGTTTGAAGGTTGGAAAGTTTGAAAGAAAACAAAAAATAAAGTATAGAGAAAAAACAAAAAAAAGTTTAGTTTCCAACTTCTGAATTCCAATTTTAAACTATTAATTTTTAACTTTTTTAATTGATGGAAATTTCCGGTAATTTTTTTGACAAAGTATACGAGGTTGCAAAACAAATTCCTTTTGGCAGGGTTACCAGTTATGGCGCTATAGCAAAATATCTAGGGGCTGCAAAATCGGCACGAATGGTTGGTTGGGCTATGAATGCATCACACAACAACGCAGATATTCCGGCACATAGGGTGGTAAACAGAAATGGATTGTTAACAGGTAAATTTCATTTTGATGGTACCAATTTAATGCAGCAGTTGCTGGAAAGTGAGGGAATTGTTGTGAAGGAAAATCAAATTCAAAACTTCAATGATGTTTTTTGGGATCCGTTTAAAGAATTATTGTAGTATTTGGTGTCTGGTATCAAGTATCTAGATTTTTTTTGGTTTTCATTCTCTTGAATAACACCAATCAGTGAAGTACATGTTTCAACTTTTTCCTTTGAGCTTTTACCTTTAAACTTGAAACTTTTTAATTCCTCCTTTGGGGTTAGGGGGCTTTTGCAACTTTGTAACTATCTAACTTTGTGTATTCATTTGAACTCTGTATCTTTGTTGTTTAGAATGATTTTATATAAACAACATGGCATATACAAAAAAAGAAATCTCAAATGCACTTGAAACCATTACCGCACCTGGTGAAGGGACAAATTTAATTGAAAGTGGCGCAGT
>JAGXIN010000067.1 GCA_024635575.1 Flavobacteriia bacterium | reverse complement strand
TAATGTCGAAAATTCCTGGTGTGTAATCAATTGGCCCGGCCAACATTCTGGTAAAGGCAACAATAGGTAAATGTTCCGGCGGATTTCCTCCGTCTGAAGCCCATGCATTAAATTCCTGTCCGCGCAAACCTTCGCGAGAAACGGTATTCGGATATGTTCTGCGCAAACCTGTTGCCTTAATTGGTTCATGCGCATTAATGGCGACTTGATATTTTGCCGCTTTAATCACTGCATTATTGTATTGGTTTACCATATATTGTCCGTGATGGTATTCCCCTTTTGGTAAAATTTTACCTACATAACCTGTTTTAACAACGTGAATTCCCAAACTTTGCATGAATGCATAGGCAGTATCTTGTTGTTTTTCATAAGTTTCAGTTGCCGCAGAAGTTTCGTGGTGCATAATAATTTCAACACCCTTTTCTTTACCATAGCGCACCACTTCTTTTAAATCATAATCTGGATATGGTGTCACAAAATTGAATACACCTTCACGGTCTTCAAAACCAATCCAATGTTCCCAGCCGGTATTCCAGCCTTCAACCAAAACAGCCCCAATATTATTTTTTGCAGAAAAATCTATAAATGCTTTTGCGTTTTCAGTGGTTGCCCCATGTTTTCCGGAAGCCATGTCCCAAGACGATTTTCCCAAATGCATTTCCCACCATATTCCTGTATATTTTGTAGGTTTAAACCAAGAAACATCTCCTATTTTATTTGGTTCATTTAGATTTACAATCAATCTGGATTCTATTAAATCACCTGCTTTTTCAGCAATTTGAAGGGTTCTCCAAGGTGTATGAAAAGGAACAGTTCTTTTCACTTTATAGCCTGTGCGTTCGGACCCCACCAATTCACTGGTCATTGTTAAATTTTCTTTGTCTATTTTTAAAGTCATATCCGAATAATCCACCAAACTGGCTTCGTGAAAACTCAAATACAAACCTTCATCGGTTTTCATGGTTGCCGGTGTATTGATAGCATTTTCAGGAATAAAGGTTTGTCCTAAACTTGGATGGTTGGCTTTTGCAAAAGCATCAATTTCTGTAAACTTTGAAGTCGTGTACAAATGCTCATAAATATCCCAATCGCCGGGAGCCCACCAAACCATATGGTTTCCCGTTAATTTAAACTGTGTATTTTCATCGGTAATGATCACTTCGGAAAGATTTTCCTGCTCTGGAAATTCATATCTGAATCCCAATCCATCATTGTAAACCCTGAAAACAATGGTTAGTTTTCGTTTTAAATCCGCTTTTTCCTGAAGCTCAATTTTTAACTGGTTGTAGTTATTTTCAACTTTGGTTTGTTCTCCCCAAGGCATTTCCCATACTTCATTGAAATTACTTGTTGTTGCATTGA
The DNA here is from genome assembly GCA_024635575.1 of Flavobacteriia bacterium. Lineage (GTDB taxonomy): Bacteria > Bacteroidota > Bacteroidia > Flavobacteriales > Flavobacteriaceae > Lutibacter. The sequence goes on along the minus strand of JAGXIN010000067.1, from coordinate 9,509 downwards.
TTATTTCAAAGTTCTCTTTTAAGGAGGCCATGTCTTTTAAATCGAAACCACCCAATGTTGATGTTTTTATGACATCCTTATTTTTGAAAGTTACCAAATAAGTTGGTTCGCCTTTTTCAGTCAGCTTAAATTCAACTTTAATGGTTGAATCAGGTGAAGCAACAGCAGTTTGCCATTCGCTCTTTTTTGAGCAGGAAAATAGCAATATGCTTAAAAGTACCATGCTCAATTTAAAACTATTTATCATTTTTATTGGTTTTTCATTTCTAATAAAGCAATTGAGAATGGTGTATTTAAATTCACCATTCCCTTATTTACGGTAACTTCTGTATTGGAATAAGCATCTATTAAAATAGTTCCTTCAACAAATACATTTCCAACATTCAGTTGCTTTTCACCTTCATTTAAATCGAGCCCGACAACTACGGCATCCTTAAAATCTCCATTTGAATAGGTCCTTTGAAAAACATAAGGGTTTTTGGAAATCATTTTATGGATTCCTGCGCCAACAGCAAGATGGTTATTCCTGAATTTACCCAGTTTTTGCCAATGCGTCAATATTTCTTTGGTTTGTAACCTATTTGCAATTTCGTTCCAATTCATATTGGAACGTAAATTGGCATCACCTGAGGTACCCTCAATAGTCAATGAACGGGCAGATTCATCACCATAATAGATTTGAGCAGTTCCGGGACATAACAATAATTTGGTAGCCGATTCAAAGGTTTTTGTTCTTTCCTTGTCGAAAGGCGCACTATCATCGTGCGAACTGATATAATTTAAAACGCCAAATCCTTTTAAATCATTTTGCAGGATGGAATCATATTTTGAAAAAAGTGCTTCATAAGAAGTCAATTGTGCTGCATTCCATTTAAATTCAAAATTGATCAAACTGTTAAATCCGTTCTCAAAATAATTGACTTTTTTATCTCCAAAATCAAAAAACTTCCCTGAACTAATGTTATAATTATAAACCTCTCCAACCAAATAAAAATTAGTTGAATCTAATACTTTAGCGGGATTATTTTTTTTCCAATAATCAAAAGCATAATCACATTCAATCTTAAATTCGCCCCATACATTTTCTTCCATATGCTTCACGGTATCGGCTCGATAACCATCAATACCAAATTCAGCAATATAATCCGTTAGCCATTTAATGATATAATATTTTGGCAATCTTGGATAACCAGTTCTTTTGAAAAACTCACCCAATTCATTCATTTCTTGCTCATATCTCCCTTCGTTTTTCCATTTTTCGGCCAATTGCATTGGAATTTCAACAGTTGAATTGCTTTCGGTTTTAACATCCGGAAGATTTTTTACCAAAGTACATGCGGTGGTGGATTCATAAGTTTGATAATCGCATTGAGGCCCTGTTCTCACCCAATCTTCAGGCCAAACAGGATCTATATTTGTTACAGGACCGGTATGATTAATTACGGCATCCAACACAATTCTAATCCCGTTTTTATGTGCAACTTCAACCAAGTTTTTCAACGCTTCCTCAGACCCAAAATTAGGATCTAATGAGGTCCAATCTTTTGTCCAATACCCGTGATAGCCAAAAGTTACCCCAGTACCTTCATCAACAGAACCGTGAATTTGTTCAACAATTGGTGTTAACCAAATAGCATTAATACCTAAATTATTAAAATAGCCCTCTTCAATTTTTTGAGTAATTCCTTTAATATCTCCACCTTCAAATCCTCTTAAATTAGCAGCCACCCGAATTCTATTGAAGTTCAAATCATTTGAAACATCACCATTATTAAATCTGTCTGTCAATAAAAAATAAATGTTTGCACCTTCCCATAGAAATGGTTTTTCAGCATTGTTTATTGTCAAAATTTTATCTTGTTTTTTAGGAGAACAACTTATTGAAACAATCAATAATAGAACGAATAAATATTTTTTCATCTGTTTAATTTTTATTTTTTTGTTGGTAACAGATGCTGTTCGCCATTAATAATTCCTTTATCTGTCAAAATCTGTAATGCTCGTTTCATTAATGAGTTAATTTAATTTTTATCTTTTTTTCTGAAGGATTATTTAATAAAACAGGAATTAATATAGTCTGATTATTTTTATCCCAAGTAAACATATTGCCTGTTACTTTTTTTGGCTTTTTTGAAATATTATGAATCTGTAAGTTAATAACTTTATTAGTAAATTGATAATTTTTACCGATTTTTGATTCTATTTCAATAATCAAATTATTGTTTTTGAATTCACTTTCAAAAGTCAGCATCTCATACATTCCCTTTTCAAAAGCGTTTGGAGTTTCACCATCATCATTGTACAATTGTCCAGTGCTTTCTTTTACTGTTTTATCAAAATAAAAATGCAAATCGAAATTTCTTAAATTGTATAGGGTCGTATTCTGAATTGGTTGTATCATTGGAATAAATGAACCACCTCGAACATAAGTTGGAATGCTTTCTTGGTTTAATTGAACAGTATTTGTTTGTCCGCCCACCACTTTTTCATCCGTATAAAAATCATACCAGTTGGCGCCTGAAGGAAAATAAACTTCCTGTGCTGAAACCCCTGAATTAACGACTGGACTCACCAAAAAGCTGTCTCCCCACAAATATGTTTTGTCATTTGTAAATGAGGAAACACTGGAATCTTCAAAAAATAACGGACGCATTAAAGGGGTTCCTTGTTGGTTATTTTCAAAAACCAGGGTGTAATTATAAGGCAATAAACGATAACGCAATTCGATCGATTTCTTGGCCAGTGCCTTTGTTTTTGGTTCCCGAAAAACAGGTTCAGACGGAACATCTTCCTGTGCGTGTGGACGATAAATAGGCTGAAAAACGCCATATTGTAACCATCTCGTGTACAATTCATCATCTAAATTAGCCCCAGCAAATCCACCCAAATCAGAATGCATATAACCCATTCCCTGCATGCCCATTTGCAGGGCAATTTCTGGTTGCGACTGCAACCCGCCCCAACTTCTGTTTACATCACCTGACCATGGAATCATTCCATAATGTTGTGAACCGGAATATCCGGCACGCATTAAAATAAATGGACGCTGGTTTGGAAATTCTTTTTGATAACCTTCAAAAATGAGTTTCGCCCAGTTGTGGCCGTAAATATTATGAACTTCATCGGCAGAACCTGTTGCATGCTGCAAATCTGACGGATGCACTTCAGGCTCTCCCAAATCTCCCCACCACCCGGCAACGCCATAATCGGTAAATTTCTTGTAAATATTCCAAAACCAGGCTTTTCCTTCGGGCTTAAAAATGTCAATAATCCCAGTGTTTCCGAAGTAGAAATCATAAGTATATGGTTTGCCTTCTTTGGTTTTTCCTAAAATATCTTTTTCAACCGCTTCATCCCATTTGTTGGAAGTGGTCAATATAAAAGGTTCCGTAATTAAAATGGTTTTAACGCCTTTGGCCTTTAAATCGGCAATCATTTTCTTCGGATTTGGAAATGAATCTTTCAAAAATTCCAGATTCCCCATCGTTCCTTTTAACTCTTTTCCGAACCAGTATAAATCTAAAATAATGGCATCAACCGGAATTTCATCTTCCAAAAACTGATCGATGGTATTGATTGTTTCTTCTTGCGAATGGTACCCAAACCTGCTTGAGAAATTTCCCAAGGCCCAGCGCGGAATCATTGGTTGTTTCCCTGTTAAACTGGTATATTGGTTGATTAAATCTTTCCAATTATCGCCTGCAACCACCTGATACGTTTTTCTTCCGCTGATGGTTTCATATTGCAATGAATTGTCCTTTTTACTGTCCAAATCCAGGTAACCAATGGGTGCATTGTCAAAATGAACGGCATATAAATTAGAGGAATAAACCAAGGGCATGGTGAAATTCATCAATTCCGAATGCGTTTCGTATCCATAATCGGCGCGGTTGTATAATTGCAGTCGGTTGCCTCTGCGGTTCATTCCCAATGCACGGGCACCACCGCCATATAAAATTTCGTTGGTCGTTAAATTGAAATCCAATGTTTCAAATTCTTCGTTTTTAACATAGCCCTTTCTTTCTGAAATTAGAGGCTTATTCTTATAAAAATAAGCAATTTTAAAGGGTGTCTTTGTAATTTGAACTGAAACACCATCTGTTGACAATCGAATCGAATTTTCCTTTTCGGTCACTTTAAATTCAATATTTTCAGGTTTCAAAACCACCGCATGTGAATTGGGATTGTAAACTTCGCCGTTGGGAATAAATGAAGTTTCCACAATTTTAGTTGAATAGGGTTTTATTTGATAAGAACCATCATTGGTTTTTATCTCAATAAGGGCGTTTTTGTGATGAAGGGAAACAAATTTTCTGTCGGCGTTTTGTGCATTTAAAAACGAACTTCCCGCAATAAGAAAACATAGGAAAAGCTTTAATAACCTCATATATTTTATTTTTACTCGTCATTCTGAACTTGTTTACTCATCTCTTTCTTATTTTACAATAAGGAATTTGTGAATCTTCGATTTCAGAATCTCATCATATTAATTATCAATTGTTATGCGAACCTGAAACAAGTTCAGGTTGACGGAATTAATTTATAATCTTATTCTCTAAATTTTGTTGTTAAAATTACAACTCCTTTTTTATTCAATTTTAATGAATTTTCCCAAGTAAAAGTTTCATTAGAAATTATATTTTTAACTGATTTCCCAGTTAACCCAACCTCTTCAAATCTGTTTAAATTTAAAGAGATCGGCTGCTCATTTTTATTCAATATGACAGTTACAATTTCATCATTTTTAATTCTGAATAAAACATAAACTCCATTTTCAGGTGCAAAATGAATTGTTTTTCCACTATGAATAGCTTCACTATTTTTTCTGTAATTCAATACATTTTTCAAAAAAGATTGCATTTCAACCTGATTTTTAGCCAATCCTTCACCTGTAAAAGCATTCACCTTGTCACCTTCCCAACCTCCTGGAAAATCTGTTCTAATTAAACCGTGATCTCCAGGTTTTGCAGCATCACTTATCAACACTTCAGTTCCGTAGTAAATTTGAGAAATTCTTGGCAATGTTAACAAATAACCCAATGCCATTTTAGTTTTTGTAACATCTTCACCTAATTGTGTATAAATACGACTCATATCGTGATTGTCTGGGAAAATCATGATGTTTTTTGGGTCAGAATATGAAAAATCATTTGCCAGTCCTTCGTATATTTTCACCAAACCAGTTCCCCAAGTTTCATCTTCATTTAATGCATCAACTATGGCTTTTTGCATCGGGAAATCCATAGTGGATGTTAAGTTAGAATGATACCCATCTTTATATCCAGCATCTTTTTGCCAATAGCCAACCAATAAAGGATTGGTACTCCACTCCTCGCCTACAATACTAAATTTTGGATATTCAGCCATAATTGCTCCTGCCCATTCACTCATAAACTCTTTGTCTGGATACGGATATGTATCTTGTCGAATTCCTCCTAAATCCAAAGTTTCTATCCACCAAATGCTATTTTGAATGAGGTATTTTGCCAATAAAGGATTGCGCTGATTTAAATCGGGCATTCCAGATACAAACCAACCTTCAGACATTAATTTTTTATCTACTTCAGAAGCATAAGAATCTTGATTGGTTGTACGTCTGTGATTTGTAATTACGATGTTCCCTTCTAAATATTCCTTTTGATAATTAACCCAATTGCTTGTTGGTAAATCTTTCATCCACCAATGTTCAATACCAATGTGGTTTTCAACCTGATCCATGATTAATTTGATCCCTCTGTTTTTTGCGCTTTTCGCCAAATCCTTATAGTCTTCCAAAGTTCCAAATCTTGGATCTACCTGATAAAGATCGGTCATAGCATAGCCGTGGTAAGAACTTTCTTTCATATCATTGGTCAAAACCGGCGTTGGCCAAATAGCAGTAAACCCCATTTCGTCAATATACTCCAGATGGTTTGTGATTCCTCTGATATCGCCCCCATGTCTGCCATAATCATCCTTTCTGTCAATGATTTTTTCGTTCATGGTTTTTACGATGTCATTTGTACTGTCACCATTTGCAAAACGATCAGGAGTAATCAAATAAATAACATCCGAACTGTTAAATCCTTCCCTTAATTTTGAATCTTTATTTCGTTCTTTTAGCTCATAAGCAACAGAAAAATTATTTCGTTTTCCTTTTTTTGAAAAGTTGATATTGAATTTCCCTGAAGCTGCATTGGACAAATCTAAATTCAGAAACAGATAATTGCTGTTCTCAGTCTTCTTGATGTCCAGAATCTTTATGTTATTATTGTCTACAGAAGGCGTAAATTGGGAAATGTCTTTTCCGTAAATCAGCAATTCCAGTTGATTGTTCTCCATACCAACCCACCAATTTGGAGGTTCAATTCTATCGATTTTTTGGGCATATAATGAACTACCTAAAGTTAAAAGTATTAGAAAAAATAGATTTTTCATAGGTGTAATTTTAGCATTGTACAGTAACCGATTTATTTGCCGGAATTAAAATTTCTTTCTCATTTACCAACATCACAACTTCATTTTTCGATTCATTAAAGAATTTACAATCGGTCTGACTTTTATAAATCTTGATGATATTTCCCCTGAAATTTATGGTAAAGGAATATGATTTCCATTCTTTCGGTATTTGTGGATTGAAGGTTAATTTTCCATCTTCCCAAACGCGCATACCACCAAATCCCTGCACAATGGACATCCAGGTTCCAGCCATACTTGTGATGTGGCAACCTTCATGAACTTCGTGATTGTAATCGTCTAAATCCAAACGTGAAGTTCTCACATATTGTTCATAAGCTTTTGGCATTCTGTCAATGGAAGCCGCCAAAATAGAATGAACACAAGGAGAAAGTGAAGATTCATGAACAGTTAATGGCTCATAAAAATCGAAATGACGTTCTAAATCTTCCTTGTTGAATTTATTTTCAAAAAAGAACATGCATTGTAAAACATCGGCTTGTTTGATATAACAAGAGCGCAAAATACGATCCCAAGACCATTTTTGATTGATGGGTCTTTCGAAACTTGACAATTCAGCAACCGGAATTAATTCCTTATCCAAAAAGCCGTCCTGTTGCAAATAAACATTGTGTTCCAAACTAAAAGGAAAATACATATTCTCTGCAACATTCAGCCATTCTTTAATTTCTTCATCTGTTAATTTGGTTTTATCCATGACACGTTTATAATCTTCAGGAAATTCTTGTTCTACCCTATCCAAACATTCCGCCGCGTATTGAATGCACCATTTTGCTAAATAATTTGTATAAAAATTATTGTTTATGTTGTTTTCATATTCATTGGGTCCGGTAACGCCTAAAATAACATATTGGTCTTTTGCTTCAGAAAAATTAGCGCGTTGGTGCCAAAAGCGTGCAACTGCAATGATCACTTCCAATCCGAATTTTGGGACATATTCAAAATCCTGGGTATAATTTACATAGTTGTAAATTCCGTAAATCATGGCGCCGTTTCTATGAATTTCTTCAAAAGTAATTTCCCATTCATTATGGCATTCTTCCCCGTTCATGGTAACCATTGGGTACAATGCTGCTCCATTTTTAAATCCTAGTTTTTGGGCATTTTCTATGGCTTTATCCAGTTGATTATAGCGATACATCAATAAATTTTTCGCCACGCTTGCATCTTTTGTTGCCATATAAAAAGGAATACAATACGCTTCCGTATCCCAATATGTGCTTCCACCGTATTTCTCGCCGGTGAAACCTTTCGGACCGATATTTAATCGGGCATCGGTTCCCAAATATGTTTGGTTTAACTGAAAAATATTAAATCGGATGCCTTGTTGTGCTCTTATGTCTCCTTCAATAATAATATCCGCTGTGTGCCAAATGTTTGACCAGGAATTTTTCTGGCTTTCCAACAATTGTGAAAAGCCTAAATTATAGGCCTTTTTAACATTTTTAAAAGCAGCTTCAATCAAATCCTCTTTTTGATAATTTAAGGAACTTACGCAACTTCCATATTTATATATTTTGGCAGTATCGCCTTTGAAAACAGGCAGCTTATAGGTATAATGCAAAGATTTTTCTTCAACCTCAGTTTGTTGTGCAACGGCAACTTTTTGGTCATTTAAAGTAAACGAAACTTCCATGGCTGTGGCCACATGAAATGCTGTTTTTAACGTTTTTGAAAGAATACAACCATTATTTTGGCCATTGACAATTTTTAGTATTTCCCAAAAATATTCGTCATAATTGGAATCTTCGTTCACAATACCAGCATCTATATAAGGAGAAAAAGAAATTTCACCTGAAAAATTTATAGCTTTTACGGCATACTCAATCGCTCCTATTTCATTGTATTCCAGACTTATAAAACGTTTTGTTTCCACCTGAATTTCTTCCCCTGTTTCAAGAATTGCCTGGAAAGAACGGCTAAGCCAGCCTTCTTTCATGTTTAATTCCCTTCTGAAATTTGAAACTTGACAAGAGTTTAAATCCAGTTCCGTATCATTGATTTTTATTTGAATCCCAATCCAATTTGGAGCATTCAAGACTTTGGCAAAATACTCGGGATAGCCGTTTTTCCACCAACCAACTCTCGTTTTATCTGGATAATAAATACCGCCAATATAACTTCCCTGAAAGGTTTTTCCTGAATAATCTTCTTCAAAATTGGCGCGTTGACCCATGGATCCATTTCCAATGCTGAACAAACTTTCAGAAGCTTCCACATTTTCGGGATCAAATCCTTCTTCAATAATTGACCATTCAAAAGGTTTAATATAATTCTTATTCATTTTTTTAATTCATTAGATTTTTTAAAAAATCGGGAGTTATGGCTGTCATATCTTTAAAAACATAATCTGCTTCATACAACACATTGGCATCTCCAATCCCTATACTTATCATTTTTGCTGCATTTGCTGCTTGTATCCCAGCAATGGCATCTTCAACAACCACGCAGTTTTCAGGTTTCATCCTTAATTTTTTGGCGCCGATTAAGAATACTTCGGGATCCGGTTTGGCTTTAGAAACATCATTGCCGTCAACGATGGCGGTAAACCTGTTTAAAAGCCCGACTTTCTCCAAAATTAAGGGCGCGTTTTTACTGGCGGAACCCAAGGCGTATTTTATGTCATTCAACTCTAAAAAGTTCAACAAATCATTTACTCCAGGTAAAATTTCTTCGGAAGTCATTTTATTGACATACTCCAAATATTCTTTGTTTTTTTGAAGCAGTAGCTTTTGTTTTTTTTCTTCGGAAAGTTCAACTTTTCCAATTTCCAATAAAATCTCTAGCGATTTAACACGGCTTACACCTTTCAGCAATTCATTTTGTTCCTCGGTAAAATCGAAGCCCAAAGCGTTCGCCAAATTTCTCCAGGCCAAATAGTGGTACTTTGCCGTATCTACAATTACGCCATCCAAATCAAAAATAAATACGAGTTCTTTTTTCATCTGTTATATTTTATTTTTTAGTGGCAACAGATGCTGTTCGCCATTAATCATTCCTTTGTATGTCAAAATTTGTAAGGCTCGTTTCATTTGTTATTTTTTATTTTTTTT
>JAGXIN010000066.1 GCA_024635575.1 Flavobacteriia bacterium | reverse complement strand
TCTAAAGCAAAAACCACTTCAGAAATGATTCCGGCGATAGAAAAAGCTTTTAAAGAAGATTCACAGATTTTAATTGAAGAATTTTTAGATGGAACAGAAGTTACAGTTGGTGTACTAAAATTCAATGGAAAAATTAAAGTGCTGCCCATGACAGAAATCGTCTCCGAAAACGAATTTTTTGATTACGAAGCCAAGTATTTAGGTAAATCCCAAGAAATTACGCCTGCAAGAATTTCAGAGGAAATTCACCAAAAATTAGAAAAATTGGCTTCTCATGTGTATAAAATTTTAAATATGAGCGGTTTTTCGCGCTCTGAGTATATTTTGGTAAATAATGAGCCGTATTTTCTTGAAATGAATACGGTACCGGGATTAACAACCGCAAGTTTAATTCCACAGCAAGTTGAAGCTGCAGGCATTAGTTTAGAAGCATTTTTTCATAACGCCATTGAAATGGCCTTAAATAACAATTCATAAAACGAGCATTACAAATTTTGACAGATAAAGGAATGATTAATGGCGAACAGCAGCTGTTACCACTAAAAAAATAAAACTTAAACAGATGAAACGCTTACAACAAAATAATCTAACAAAAAAGAAAGATTCTAAGCGTTCCATTTGACAAATAAAAAACAATAAAAAATAACAGATGAAAAAAGCAATTTTTCCCGGATCATTTGATCCAATTACTTTAGGCCACGTTGATATTATTAACAGAGCATTGCCTTTATTTAGTGAAATAATTATTGCTGTTGGCGTAAATACCGACAAAACTTACCTGTTTTCTCTTGAAGATCGCGTCAATTTTATCAAAAAACATTATGCAAATGAACCTAAGGTAAAAGTGGAAACGTATTCAGGCTTAACTATTGATTTCTGTAAAAAGTTAAATATCCATTTTATTTTAAGAGGCTTAAGAAATCCGGCAGATTTTGAATTTGAAAAAGCGATTGCCCAAACCAACAGAAAATTATCAACTGTTGAAACGGTTTTTTTACTGACCTCGGCCGGCACTTCATTCATAAGTTCAAGCATTGTGCGTGATGTTTTGAAAAATGGCGGAGATATTTCCTGCTTGGTTCCGGATAGTGTTTCGAAAAAATTAGGATGATGCACCTTAAAAAATTCCTGTTTTTAGCTTTAATCACCTTATTTTCAGGTGCAATTTCAGCCCAAGAAACACTGCCAGATTTTACGACTACATTTGAAAAATCAAAAGGCACAGAAACTTCCACATACCAGGAAGCTATAGCGTTCTACAAAAAATTAGCAGCTGCTTATCCTGAAATTTCTTTGTTGGAAATGGGCGAAACAGACAGCGGATATCCTTTGCATCTGGTTATTTTTAACACTTCAAAAGAGTTCGATTTCGATAAAATTCACCTCGGAGCAAAAAATATTATCTTAATCAACAATGCCATTCACCCAGGCGAATCCGATGGCGTGGATGCGTCTATGATGCTGTTAAGAGATCTGGTTCAGGATAAAAACAAGATTAAAAAATTAGAAAATATCGTGTTGGCAGTAATTCCTATATACAATATAGGGGGCGCTTTAAACAGAAACAGCACCACACGCGCCAATCAAAACGGACCAAAGGACTACGGTTTTAGAGGAAATTCCCGGAATTATGATCTAAACAGGGATTTTATAAAAGCCGATACAAAAAACGCAAAGGCTTTTACTGAAATTTTTCATTTGGTTGCGCCAGACATTTTTATTGACACACATGTAAGTAACGGTGCTGATTATCAATATGGAATTACTCATTTATTTACGCAACATAATAATTTAGGAAATGATCTCGGTGATTTTATTGAAAATGAAATGAGACCAAATATAGAAACATCGTTGCTAAAAAAAAATATCATTATTACGCCTTATGTCAATGTTTGGAGAACAACCCCTGAAGCAGGTTTTAGCCAGTTTTTCGACAGTCCGAGATACTCAACCGGTTATACAACTTTATTCAACACTTTGGGGATGATGATTGAAACCCATATGCTAAAACCATACAAACAACGAGTTGAGGAAACTTACAGTTTGCTTGAATCTGTGATTGATTTCACCATAGAAAAAGGCACTGAAATTAAAGAACTTCGCAACAATGCAGTTGCAAAGATTTTTGGAAAAAAAACCTATCCCATTTCTTTTGAACTTGATAAAAACAACTATTCAACACTCCAATTTAAAGGCTACGAAGGAAGTTATATCGACAGTAAAGTGACCAATGGCAAACGTTTATTTTACGACCGGACCAAGCCCTACACAAAACCAGTAAAATATTTCAACAATTTTATTCCTTCAAAAGAAATCCAGCTCCCAAAAGCTTATATTTTAAAACAAGGCTGGTGGAAAGTTTTGGAACGATTAAATGACAATAATATTGAATATGTTGTTTTTAAAAATGACACCACCATAAAGGTTGAAGAGCAGCACATAAAAAACTACAAAACAAATACAAAACATTATGAGGGACATTTTATTCATTATGACACAGAAGTCGTTGCTGAAACCAAAAATGTATTGTTTCAAAAAGGAGCTATTTATATTCCAATCCGGCAAAAAGGTGTTAGATATATTATTGAAACCTTAGAAGCCGAAGCAACGGATTCTTTCTTTAACTGGAATTTTTTCGATACTGTTTTAGAGCAAAAGGAACACTTTTCATCCTATGTTTTTGAAGATATTGCAGAAAAATTGTTACAAGAAAATCCGGCCTTGAGAGATTCGCTGAATCAGAAAATGAAAACAGATAAAGATTTCGCCGAAAGTCCGGAAGCACAGTTGGATTTTGTGTACAAAAATTCTCCTTATTACGAGAAAGCACATTTATTACTGCCTGTTTATAAAGTTTTTTAGGTATTGCTTTTAGTGATAATAAAAAAAATCATAACCTATCAGTCCATTTAATTTAAAACAGATCATTCTGAGATATTTGTAAACTTGAGCGATATAACTTTAGGCATTTTAGGCACTCCAAACTTCAGGCACTAAACGCTAACAATTTATGTTCGTGTTCAATTCCTAAATGTTACTCAGGCCATGCAATGGTGTCATCATCAATAAAAAATGGGGTCCATTGAATTTCATCTAAAACACCATCATTTATCCAAAAATTAATGGATTTATCTTCGGCTTCAATCACTTTTTGATCTTCGTTGTCATCCTCTGAACAATCTTCAATACTCCATTCTCCTAAATTCATTTTATCCAGCTCGGCTATTAGCTTTTCCTGATTCAGTCCAATGAGACTTTTCCCTTGCAATTCATAAAAATCATCATTAACAGAAATCATGATTAACTTCCAGTCTTCTTCTTCATCAAAACTGAGTGATATCAATAATTCATCATATTGCCAAGATTCTGTCAAATCTTTTTTAGAATCCGAATGAGAATATTTGTCAATAAATGATGGTTTACCAAGCAAAGACTGAACTTCTTCTCTGGTCATCCCAAACTTAAGAGCCCCCAGTCCGTAACCTAGCTTTATTTCTTTTAGTGCTTTTTTCATAATTTTCAAGATTTATATATTAAACAATTATAATTAATTGCGCTCATCCTTTTCGGTTGAAAAGGTTTAAAACCATTCCTGATTTAAAAACCCAATTTTGTCAACATGTTAAATTAATTTATTTTTTTGCAAATCATTAAAAACAAAGGATATTTCTTTATCTTTTTACCAAACTCTTTTTCAATTTCTAAAGGTATTTTATTGTACTCAATTTTAAATCCATGACCGAATAAAATAGCACTTAGCTCGGCCCTATTAAATCCGTTATGACCATTAAAGTCAGGTACGTTGGAATGGAAAGAACCGTCTTCCTGCACCAAATCGGCGATGCACAAATAACCGCCAGTTTTCAACATGGCATTGAATATTTTTAAAATCTTATCAATAACAAGAATGTGATGAAGTGTCATCAATGTATAAATCACATCGTAAGAGTTCTCATTTATAACAACATCCTCTTCCAATAAATCAATAAGAAGCGGTTCAAAATTTTTGATATTTTCATTGGCTATTTTTTCCTGCAAAACTTTTATCATTCCTTCAGAAGTATCCGCAAGTGTAATTGTTTTGAAAAAATCTTTTAATTGATAACTCAATAGCCCGGTTCCGCAACCAAATTCAAAAGCATTCATTGTTTTATTTGGCTGAATAAAATCAGTCATTTCTTTTGCAATGGCAATGGCTCTTTCAGTTTTTTTTGGATCATTATCCCATTCCTTGGCTTGTTTGTCGAAATGCTTCATGAATTTATTTATTTATTTATTTATCAGGAACTAAGTTCCCCAACAAATATAACAGTTTATCATTAATTTTATCCCCGGAATCATGATAAATAATTAGTAACATCAATTACATTTTATTACTTAAGAATTTAATACCTTTTCAAACAAAGTTTTAAAAAAATTCAAAAGCATTCCTCTTTTAACCGCTTCAATTACGGCGAAAATTAGTATTTTGCGAGCCTTTAAAACAACATTCAATGAAATACGCATAACGGAAACAAGATACAATCACCTATGAAAATATGCGTATTACATATGACCTATAAAAAAACAATAAATATTCACATATGAAATGAGCATAACGGAAACTCGATACAAACACCAATGAAGATATGCGAATTACATATGACCTATAAAAAAACAATAAATAGTCACATATGAAAGTATGTATTGCCGAAAAGCCAAGTGTTGCACGTGAAATTGCTGCCGTTTTAGGTGCAAACACCAGACACGACGGTTATTTTGAGGGAAATGGTTATGTGGTAACCTTCACATTCGGACATTTATGCACTTTGTTTGAACCCAACGACTATAAATCGCATTGGAAAAGCTGGGATTTGAACAACTTGCCCATGCTACCAGAAAAGTTTGAAACCAAAGTAGTCGACAATTCTGGAATTAAAAAACAATTCAACATTGTTAAAAATTTGTTTGATAAAGCCAGCTTAATTATCAACTGCGGTGATGCCGGACAAGAAGGAGAATTAATTCAGCGCTGGGTAATTCAGCAGGCAGACTATAAAGGAGAAGTCAAACGTTTGTGGATTTCTTCATTAACTTCGGAAGCCATAAAAGAAGGATTTGAAAATTTAAAACCTTCAGAAAACTACGACAATTTATATTATGCAGGCTATTCGAGAGCCATTGGCGACTGGTTGCTTGGAATGAATGCCACAAGATTGTACACTTTAAAACACGGCGGAAACAAACAGGTTTTATCAGTTGGAAGAGTACAAACGCCAACTTTGGCCATGGTGGTCAATCGATTTAAGGAAATAGAAAATTTTGTTCCGCAACCCTATTGGGAACTTCAAACGCTTTACCGGGAAACGATTTTTAATTGTGAAGAAGGACGCTTTCAAAAAAAGGGTGATGGTGAATTGCTCGCAAATAAAGTAAAAGAAAGCGATTTTGAAATTGTTTCCGTCACAAAGAAAAAAGGAAAAGAAAAGGCACCCAAGCTTTTTGACTTAACCGGATTACAGGTTTATTGCAACAATAAATTTGATTTTTCAGCAGATGAAACCCTTAAAATTGTTCAAAAATTATACGAACAAAAAGTAGTGACCTACCCTAGGGTTGATACCACGTTTTTACCTGATGATGTGTATCCGAAAGTACCCGCAATTTTAAAAAACTTAACCACTTACCAAACTTTAACTTCACCTTTATTAGGAAAAAAAATAAAAAAATCGCCTTTAGTTTTTAACAGCAAAAAAGTAACCGATCACCACGCCATTATTCCAACCGGCGTTCAAATTAATTTACCTTACAGCCAGCAACAGGTTTACGATATGATCACAAGACGTTTTATTGCCGTTTTTTATGAGGATTGCACAGTTTCTAATACTGCAGTTATTGGCATAGCGGCTGGGGTCACTTTTAAAACAACCGGAAAAGAAATACTGGAAAAAGGATGGCGCGTTGTATTCGCAAGTGGCACTGCGGAAAAATTAGAAACGGGAATTCTCCCAAATTTTACAAAAGGGGAAAAAGGTCCGCATGAACCTTCATTTTTAGAGAAAGCAACAAAGCCCCCTAACTTATTTTCTGAAGCCACATTGCTTCGGGCTATGGAAACTGCCGGTAAACAAATTGACGACGATGAATTGCGAGAATTGATGAAAGAAAATGGGATTGGGCGCCCTTCAACTCGCGCAAATATTATTGAAACGCTTTTTAGACGAAAATATATTATTCGGAATAAAAAACAGATTTTGCCAACGTCAATAGGAATTCAGTTGATTGAGATCATCAAAAGTGAACTTTTAAAATCAGCTGAATTAACGGGACAATGGGAGAAACAATTGAAGGAAATTGAAAAAGGAACCTACAATGCAGGAACGTTCATTAAAAATATGAAAAAGATGGTGGATCATTTGATTTATGAAGTTCGTTCCGAAAAAATAACGGCGAATATTTTTCACACAGAAACCGCCAAACCTGCTCTTAAAAAAAATACTGTAATATCCACTGGAATTTCTACAGAAAAATGCCCTAAATGTAAAAAAGGGACCATTCTCAAAGGAAAAAACGCTTATGGCTGCAGCGAATACAATAACGGCTGTGATTTTAGGTTGCCTTTTAGTTTTCACGATAAAAAAATATCGGAAAATCAATATATCAGATTGCTGCAAAAAAAATGCACAGTCAATTTAAAAGGTTTTAAAACCGAAACAGGCGAAAAGCAAGGTTTGATCAGGTTTGATGAACAATTCAATTTGGTGCTGGAAGAAAATAAAACTTCAAAAAAAACAACTTCGAACATAGTTCCCGATAAAATCGCTTGTCCAAAATGCCATCAAGGAACTGTTTTAAAAGGAAAAACCGCTTATGGTTGCAGTGATTATAAAAATGGCTGTGATTTTCGCTTCAGTTTTGATGACATTAGAAAAAAGGCAGCCGGAGAACAGCTTTCCGCGGCTTTAGTTTACGCTATTTTAAATGGAAAATCATAACGAAAATCAACCTCATCGGCATTTTATTATTTACAAGCCTTATGGTTATTTAAGTCAGTTTGCGAATAATGACATCAGCAAACACAAGAAAAAATTATTGGGCGAATTTTATCCGTTTCCCGAAAAAATAATGGCCATCGGCAGATTAGATGAAAAGTCGGAAGGTCTTTTATTGCTCACCACCGATGGAAATATGAGTGAATTGGTAAGAAGCAGCAATGTAGAGAAAGAATATTTTGCTGAAGTTGACGGCGAAATAACTTCAGAAGCCATTGAAATCCTAAAAAATGGCGTGGAAATTGGTTTTGACGGAATAAAGTATACCACAAAACCTTGCCTGGTTTCTAAATTAAACGAAATTCCAAACCTGCCTGAAAGAGGCAAAAAAATAAGAGATGAACGGCACGGACCAACAAAATGGGTTTCTATCACTTTAAGGGAAGTAAAATTCAGACAGGTTCGCAAAATGACTGCCGCAGTGGGTTTTCCAACTTTACGGTTGGTTCGTGTTCGTGTTGGAAATATTCATATAAGTGATATGAAGGCGGGTGATGTTGAAGAAGTTTTGAATTTTGAATTTTGAATTATTGGCTAATTGGCTCATTGACTAATTGGCTAATTGGCTCATTGGCTCATTGACTAATTGACTAATTGGCTCATTGGCTCATTGACTAATTGGCTAATTGACTCATTGACTCATTGGCTAATTGACTAATGGCCAATCCCTCAACTTTAAACTTTATTTGTCTATTTTCTCTTCTCTATTCTCTTTTTTCGTTTTCCAATCTCTTTTTTCGTTTTCCAACTTAAAAAAATTTCATAACTTGTAGTAATCAAACAAAAACGAATTTTCACGATGATTACACTTCAAATTAATGGAGAAAAACACGAGATTGATGTTGCTCCCGAAATGCCTTTACTATGGGCAATTAGAGATATTGTAGGACTTACAGGAACAAAATATGGTTGCGGAATTGGCTTATGTGGCTCCTGTAAAGTGTTGCTGGACAATTCACCGGTGCAATCGTGCATGATTCCCGTTTCGGCAGCAGATGGTAAAAATATATTGACCATTGAAGGGGTTTCAGAAAATTTACAGCGGTTGCAAGCATCATGGTCGGCATTAAATGTTCCACAATGTGGATTTTGCCAGCCCGGACAGTTGATCGCGGCGACTGCCTTATTAGATAAAAATGAAAATCCTACCGATGAAGATATTAACGAGGCTATGATTGGCAATATTTGCCGATGCGGCACTTACCAACGCATAAAAAGTGCCATTCACAAAACTGTTGAACTTAAAAAACAAGACTCGTTATGAACCCAATTAGAAATATAAGTCGTAGAATTTTTGTAAAAAGTGTTGGTTTGGCATCAGGAGGATTGATTTTAGCCTGCAATACTTCCGTTTTTTCAGATAAAAAAACAACAGAAAATAAAGATTTAACCAACTTCAATCCGAATTTATTTGTTCAGTTAAATTCTGACGGAAGTTTAATTTTAATCGCTTCCCGTTCAGAAATGGGTCAGGGAGTAAGAACTTCGTTGCCTTCTGTTATTGCTGATGAAATGGATGCGGACTGGACTAAAGTTAGGGTACAACAAGCAGAAGGAAATGAAAAATATGGCGACCAAAATACCGATGGTTCCAGAAGTATCCGCTATTTATTTGAACCCATGCGAAAAATGGGTGCCATGGCCAGAGCCATGTTAATTACGGCCGCTGCGCAAAAATGGCAAGTTCCGGAAACTGAATGCACTGCAGAAAACCATTTTGTATTGCACTCAAGCGGTAAAAAAATTGCCTATGGAGATTTGGTGGAAATTGCGAAAAATTTGGAAATACCAACTGAAATCACCTATAAAAATCCAAAAGATTTCGATTATATAGGCAAAAAATTAAGAAGTGTAGATGTTGAAGAATATTCAAACGGAAGTGCCATTTTTGGACTAGACAAACGGCTGCCAAATATGAAATTTGCGGCCCTGCAACGTTGCCCGGTAACTTTCGGAACTGTGAAATCTTTTGACAAATCAGCTGCCCTAAAAATTGCGGGAGTTATTGATGTCATTGAAATTCCAAGGATTGAAAAACCATTTGGAACATTGGGAGGCATCGCTGTAATCGCTACAAATACCTGGGCTGCCTTCAAAGGAAAAGATGCCTTAAAAATTGAATGGAATTATGGCGATAATGCGACATATGATTCAGAAAAGTACATGAAACAAATTACTGAAAATGTTCACAAACAAGGGAAAGTGGGAAAAGATGTGGGCAATGTAAATAAAGCTTTTAAAAATGCAGATAAAATTGTGGAAAGCACTTATCAATTACCGCATTTGGCTCATGCCCCCATGGAAGTTCCAAATACTGTGGCTTGGGTTCAGGAAGATTCCTGTGAAGTTTGGACACCATCCCAAGATCCACAAACTGCGAGAAAAGAAGTTATTGATTATTTAGGAACCGTGAATGAAAAAGTCACCATCAATGTGACTTTGTTAGGCGGCGGATTTGGCCGGAAATCAAAACCCGATTATGTGGTTGAAGCAGTTGCGATTTCAAAAGCAATAGACGCACCTGTTCAGATTGTTTGGACCAGGGAAGACGAAATCAAACATGGCTATTACCATACCGTAAGTTCACAATATTTGAAAGCGTCACTTGATAAGCAAGGGAATGTTACCGGATGGCTGCACCGATTTGCATTTCCTTCAATTGCATCAACATTTTCACCGGGAGTGGAATATGCGGCCGGATTCGAAATTGCAAGCGCTGCGAATGTACCTTTTGACATAGAAAATATGAAAATTGAAGTAGGAAAAGCTCCTGCACATGTCAGAATTGGCTGGTATCGTTCAGTAATTAATGTTGTGCACGGATTTTCACAAAATGTGTTTGCTGATGAGTTGGCTGTTGCCTCCGGTAAAGATCCGCTTGAATTTAGGTTGAATTTAATCGGGAAAGACCGTATTGAAGAAACCGAAGATCCCATAAAATACAATACGGCGAGATTGAAAAACGTACTAAAATTGGCCGCAAAAAATGCGAATTGGGGAAATCCGCTCCCCGAAGGTCACGCCTACGGCTTGTCTGTTCATTACAGTTTTTATTCTTACGTGGCATCTGTGGTTGAAATTTCAATGATTGATAATAAAGTGAAAGTTCACAATGTTTATACGGTCATTGATTGCGGAACCACAGTGAACAGAGATACGATTAAAGCGCAAATGGAAGGCTCCGCCATTTTTGGAATGTCACTGGCATTTTACGGAAAAATTACCGC
>JAGXIN010000008.1 GCA_024635575.1 Flavobacteriia bacterium | reverse complement strand
TCTTCATTATGAAAATAATCATTTACACCTGAACCAACCAAACCTGCACTAAAGGCCACTATAGAACAAATTAATATATAGTAATATTTCGATTTTTGGTACATTGAATAGTCATTAGTTTCATTTTTCTATTTGAAAAATCTGGAATCTTAATTAGTTGCAAATTTAGATTTAATTTTTCGTCTAAAATGAAAATAACGAATTAGTTATTTATTTAAAAGTTTAATATTAGGGCAATTGCGCAAATAAAGTTCCTTATTTTTTTTAAATTTCCTGATATAATATTTACTAGAATCTAGAACTTTAGTTACCTGTTACAAAAACATAATATGCTTATAAAATAAGTATTTTATGTTTTAATTCAAGGATTTGTTGCCCATAGTGAAGCACTTGCAAGCATGGCTCTTCTGGGTAGTTTTAAAACCGAAACAATCAATTCCGCAAAATCTTCAGGTTGTAAAACTTTTTCAACATTTCCATCTGTAATTCCTAATTCTAAGGCCATATCAGTGGCAATGGTACTTGGTGTTAATGTGCAAACCCTGATATTATTCTTACGCACCTCTTTCATTAATGATTGTGACATTCCAATCACTGCAAATTTTGATGCTGAATATGCTGAAGTATTCGCATTTCCATTTAAACCGGCAGTGGATGAAACATTTATGATATCTCCTTCATTTTCCGCTATTAAATAAGGAAGAACTTCTTTGGTCACATAATACATGCCCATGACATTGGTTTGCATAATAGCCGTCCATTGGCTTACTTCCATCTCATTTAATGATCCAAATGCTGCAATTCCTGCATTGTTCACTAAAATATCTACAGAACCAAGTCTTGCAATTATATTTTTAATTCCTTGTTTAACTTCTTCGTAATTTCCTACATCAAATATTTCATATGTAGCATTCACACCTAATGCTTTTAGTTCAGCAACGGTTTCTTTTAATCTTTTTTCATTTCTTCCCGTTATGGCAACATCAATTCCTTTTTTTGCAAATGCAATCGCAGTGGCTTTTCCCAATCCTCTGCTCCCACCAGTTATAATGGCTTTTTTACCTTTTAATTTCATTATTTTAAATTTTATTTTTTAGCGGTAACAGCTGCTGATCAATATTAATCATTGCTTTGTGTGTCAAAATTTGTAACGCTCGTTTCATTTTTCATCATTTTTAATTGTAGCTAAATTAGAAATTTTTCATTGCGTTTTATAATATTTTTTAAAATTTCTACAATCAAAATTTGGTCGCTCCCACTCACCAACTGTTTGAAACAAAATTTTAATGGTCTGGTTTAGGTGCTATTTCAGATCTAAAATTTGTTTCTAGAAGCCAAAAATGATAATAATCATTTTTTAAAATACAATTATATATTATATTGAATTTTAATAAAGAATCATGAGAGATTCAAAAATTGCAATTGCTAAAACTTTTTAATTCTTAGATTAAATTATGAAATATGTATTTGGCTTTATTCTATTATTTCATGGGATTATCCATGTAATGGGTTTTGCAAAAGCATTTCGATTGGCAGAGATTGATCAATTAACCCAAAGCATTTCAAAACCTATTGGAATGCTTTGGCTGATTGTTTCGATATTATTTATCATTTCCGGCTTGTTATTCCTGGTTCAAAAAGAGTGGTGGTTCCTATTTGCTATAATCGCAGTTGTTCTATCACAAATACTCATCATAATGTATTGGAAAGATGCCAAATTCGGTACTATTATTAATTTGATCATTTTGTTGGTCGGTATTTCTGCATTTGGTAATCATCAATTCAATAGTATGGTTCAAAAAGAATCAGGTGAATTACTTAAGGATATTAAAGTTGAAGAGGTTCAGGTTATATCTGAAAAAGATATTTTTCATTTACCCGAAATCGTTCAAAAATGGATGAGAAATTCTGGAGTTATTGGCAAAGAAAGAATTGTTTCAGTTCGGTTGAAGCAAAAAGGTGAGATGAAAACCAAACCAGAAAATAAATGGATGCCCTTTACCGCTGAACAATATTTTGATGTTGACAATTCTGCATTTGTTTGGGCAACAGAAGTCGATTTTATGCCAATGGTTAAAATGGCCGGGAGAGATAAATTCACAAATGGAAAAGGAGAAATGCTGATTGAATTAGCAGCTTTAATTCCAGTTGTGGATGAAGGCAACAACGAAAAAATAAATACTGCAGCCATGATAAGATATATGGCTGAAATGGTTTGGTTTCCTTCGGCCGCACTAAAGGATGATATAAAATGGGAATCTATCGGTGTAAATACAGTTCAAGCAACTTTTACATGCTATGGAAAAATGGTTTCAGGAATTTTTAAATTTTCCGATAATGGCGAAATGCAGTCATTTGAAGCCAAGCGTTACTATGGAGCGGGAAAGGATGCCACTTTGGAAACATGGTTGGTAAAAGCGGAAACCTACAGGGAATTTGAATTTAATGGTTTCAAAATTCCAAACAAATGTAGCGTTACCTGGAAACTAAAAGAAGGCGATTTCAATTGGTTGAACTTTGAAATTACCGACCTGGAATACAACACAAATGAACTCTATGCGTACAATAATTTATAAAATAGGGTTTTGGTTTGGAATTCCAGAAAAATTAAAATTGGAAATGGAAAAAAGAGGCGTAAAACCATGAAAGGTAAAGATAAATTACTGCTGATCAAAAGCATCCACACATTGATATGGCTATTCTTCAATGTGGTCATATTTTACCTGTTGTATGCTGTAATCATCAATAAAATAGATCTATGGGTATGGGTTTGTATAGGACTTGTCCTTATCGAAGGATTGGTATTACTTGCGTTCAAATGGTTTTGCCCGTTAACCGTAATTGCCCGAAAATATTCTGATTCTGCCCAAGCTAATTTTGATATTTTCCTGCCCCATTGGCTGGCAAAATACAACAAACTAATTTATACGAGCATTTTCGGTATCACGGTCATCATTCTGATATATAGACTCATACAACGATAAAATAATGAATAATACCTTTTTACCCTCCGTCTATCTGACGACTGTTATACCACTGTCCCGGCCATTTCAAATCGCCAACTTTTTTAATAGATACCTAAAATGATATCCTTTAAAGTAATGTGTTTTCAATGAAAAAATTTCCTATATTCACTTCGTTTTTGTGAGCTTTCACTGATAAAAAAGACCCAAATTATGGCCGAAAAAAAGAAATATAAAACATTTGAAGGTGTTTTTACGCCATCGTTATTAACCATTTTGGGGGTCATCATGTACATGCGCTTGGGCTGGGTTGTTGGCAATGCCGGCTTATTTGGCGCCATCATCATTATCATTATAGCACACGTTATTGCAGTTACAACAGGTTTAAGTATCTCGTCAGTGGCATCTGATAAAAAAATTGGCGCCGGCGGTATTTATTACGTTTTGTCACGAAGTATGGGAATCCCAATTGGAGGCTCTATTGGCATCGCATTGTATGTTGGAACAGCTTTTTCCATTGCTTTATATTTAATAGGTTTTTCTGAAAGTTTGAATGGCTATTTTGGCTTTGGCATGGCTATTAATGATATTAGATTGACAGGCAGCATTGCACTCATCTCACTTACAGTTTTGGCATTAATAAGTACGTCTGTTGCACTTAAAGCCCAATTTTTTATTCTTGCGGCAATTGCCATTTCGTTAATTTCTGTTTTTTTGGGAACCACTGAATATGCACCTGAAACGGTAAATCTATTTGCTGCCGAAGATTCGGTTTCTTTAGAAGTTGTGTTTGCCGTATTTTTTCCTGCGGTTACTGGCTTTACTGCCGGTATTGCGATGAGCGGGGATTTAAAAAACCCTAAGAGATCAATTCCTTTGGGAACATTATCAGCTATTGGTATAGGATTGGTAATTTATCTTGGTCTTGCTGTTTTTATCGCCTTTAATGTGAACTCCGAAGTGTTAAAATCAGATTACAATTTTTTAATGAAAATAGCCCTGTTTGCTCCGGCACTTGTCGCCGGAATTTGGGGAGCTACTTTATCTTCGGCTTTGGGCGGGATTTTGGGCGGACCGAGAATTTTGCAGGCGATGTCTATGGATAAGGTAACCCCAAAAATATTTGGCGAAGGAAAAGGTGGAAATAACGAACCTGTAAATGCCCTGTTTATGGTTTTTATAATTGCAGAAGCCGGTATTTTAATAGGAGAATTGGATGTTATTGCACGTGTGGTTTCTATGTTTTACCTAACAGCCTATGGTTTTATCAATATTTCTTATTTTCTGGAAAGCTGGGCAAATCCAGATTTTCAACCCACCTTCAAAATTAAACGCTGGATTGGTTTACTTGGCTTTATGGCCTGTTTTACGGTCATGTTTAAACTGGATATGTTCGCTATGATTGGTGCCTTTGCTATTGTTGCGGGCTTGTATTTTGCATTGCAACGAAAAGAAGTGAAGTTACAATCTAATGATGTCTGGCGAAGTGTCTGGGAAAATGTTGTGAACAAAGGTTTGAAAAGGATAGATGCCAAAGCGGAGGATGAAAATTCTAACTGGAATCCAAATATTATTTTGTTTAGTGGTCAAAGTAAACACCAACCTTACTTGCTGGAGTTATGTAAAACGGTATCTGGTCGTACAGGAATTGTTACCAATTTTAAACTGATTGTGGGAAAGGATAATTTTAAGCCCTTTAAAAAAACGGAACAAATAGTGAGGGATGAAACGTTTATCGATCTTGGGATTTTTGCACGGCAAGTAAAAGTTGATAATATATATACTGGCATCACAAATATAGCCACCACTTTTGGGTTTTCGGGCGTTGAACCCAATACCATTATGATGGGCTGGCCCAAAGGGCTGGAGAATTCTGTGGAATATGCTCAAATGACAGAAACCCTGTTGCACTTAGATTATAATTTATTGTACCTGGATTTTGATAAAAGGAAAAAATTTGGAAACTATAAATCTGTAGATTTATGGTGGCGGGAAACAGATAGCAAGAATGCCGAGATGATGCTGAATATCGCCCGATTTATCATTGCATCTCCCAAATGGCAAAACACAAAAATCAGAATTTTGTTCGTGAATAATAACAATGTTGACAATGCTGTTATAGAATCAAAAATTTCTGAACTGGTTGATAATTTAAGAGTCATTGTTGAAATAAAAATTATTGACAATGCCGTGGAACAGGAGGCATTTTATAATTTGATTAAACAGCACTCCGGAACTACAGATTTAACATTGATAGGTATTCCTAATTACAAGATTGAAAAGCAGGCCGAATTTGTGCTAAAAACCAATGATTTATTTGAAGCAATAGGTTCTACCCTATTGGTGAAGGCAGCAAATAATTTTAACGTCCTTGATTTAAATTTTGTTAAGAATAAATAGCATTATTTAGAGAACAACCATATTTTTAAGGATTCTTCCCCCTGCTCCCCTCCTTAGATCAGTAAGTTTTTGAAGTGTTTTAAATGAAAGTAAACTTTGCTTTTAGTTATAGACCACTATTGTTTACTTTTACAGTTCAATTGTAATTTGATACATCTGCATTAAAAAATGAAGGAACTTTCTTTTTACTTAAAACAAATACCCTGGTATACTTCATTTAGAACTACTTTTTTAAGCAATCCAAACAGGTTGTTGGCTATTAAAGCAACGCTGGTAGTTGGCGTACTTGTTATTTTAATGGTGGGTATTGGAGAACTTTTTTACGCGGTAACATTAGGGCTGGGTGCTCTTGCAGGAGCCCTTTCTGAAACGGATGATCATCCCAACGGACGCTTAAAGTCTATGGCTTTAAAAGTTGTCAGCTTTGCAATATCAAGTTTTGCGGTGGAATTGTTGCAACCATATCCCCTACTATTGGGAATTGGACTTGCTTTGTCAACCATTGTTTTTATTTTAATTGGAGGGGTAAGTGAGCGTTTTAGAGGCGTCACATTTGGTGCTTTATTGGTGGGTATTTATACCATGATTGGAACGCAGATTAGCCCTAATTGGTACATACAACCTGTTTTACTGATCTCCGGGGCATTTATTTATGGCATTTTTTCATACATCCTATTGCGTTTAAAACCTTATAGTCTTTTAGAAGAACAACTGGCTAGAGGTTTTTCAGCACTCTCATTGTATTTAAATGAAAAATCAAAACTTTTTCCGAGCAATGAACATGCAGAAAAAGAAATAAAAGCAAAACTGGCACTATTGAATGTGCAAACTGTTGAAGCATTAGACAGGTGTAAAGAAGTTTTAAATAGCTATGGAGAGTCACTTACAAATCAGCAACCATTACAACCGTACTTATATTATTTTATGGTTTTACAAAGTTTGCATGAACGAGCAGCATCAAGTCATGAACGCTATGATATATTAAGTGCCAATCCTTCAAATAGTGATTTAATTGGCGGAATTCGTCAATTATTACATGAACTGTCACATGCGACTCAAAATTTTGCAGAAAGTTTGCTTACAGGGGTTCCCTATATGCACCCAATAGCTTTAGATTGGCTGACAAAAACAATTCGTAATTCACTCCAAAACAATGAGTTGAAGCCTTCACTGCCTATAAAATTATTAATTCGTAATTTAACACAGTCGCACGAAACTTTAAAAAACGTTCATAAAAATTATGACACCCATTTATTGCCTAAGTTAGAAAAAGAAACCCGAACTTATTTTGAGCGATTAAAAATACAGCTAAATATCAACCACCCAAGAATGCGCCATGCTTTAAGATTAAGTATTTCTTTTTTAATTGGTTTCGCAATATATAAGTATTTTCATATTGAAAAAGGAGAATGGGTACTTCTTACCATTTTATTTGTATTACAGCCTAGTTATAGCGAAACAAGAAGGCGACTATTGCAAAGGACATTAGGAACTTTAGCGGGTGTAATTATTGGTATTTTAGTGATTAAATTATTTACTTTTTCAGGGCAAATTGCCTTAATGCTTACTGCTGCCTATTTATTTTTGTTTTGGATGAAACGAAAATATTCAATAGGTGTTATTTTTATTACCATTTTTGTGTTGTGTGCATTTAATATTATGGCCAATAAAGGAGTGGATGTGATGGCTCCGCGTTTAATAGATACGTTAATTGGCGCTTTTATATCGTTTATAGTCGTACGATTTTTATGGCCAGAGTGGCAATACAAGAAATTACCAACTTTATTAAGTGACGTAATTTTTAAAAATACGGCCTATTTTAAAGCCATTTTAAATGAATATAAAAATCCGGAAAAGGATGATTTGGCCTATAGAATTTCCAGAAGAGAAGCACATCGTGCAGATAATGCGTTGGTGATGGCTTGGCAAAATATGCAATTAGACCCCATAAAATATCAAAATTTAAAAAATACTGCCTTTACCCTAACCTACTTAAACCATGCGTTACTTTCTTACCTGTCAGCATTGGGTGCTCATAGAGATCAACATACCAAACAAATGTTTGTATTTGAAGATCATATTTTAAAAGCTTTAGATGAAGCCCACGATTGGTTAACAACTCAAAATAATAGTAAAATAGAAACTGTTGAAGATAGTTTAGAAGAAATAAGCACACAATTACTTTCAACAAAAAAAGAGGCTACACAAATGCAATACATTTTATTGCACAACATTGCTGAAGTTACCTTACAAATACTAGAACAAGCAAAACTATTTAAGCAACCTAAAAATAATGGCTAAACGATGTATTCTGCATTTAAACAAAAGTATGATCACCAATCAATTCTGAAAAAGGCATTCCCCAACTTGGCACTTTTCCACCTAGCGTATAATACATATTCTTAAATCCCATTTTTAAAATGCTTGTATCTCCGCCCCACCATTCATTGGTGTGCATATAAAAACCTTTATGTATATTGGGTATAAAATTCACATAATTTTTACGTTCTATCTCCGTAATATCAATAGCATCTTTAGCTTCTTGAAGCAAATATCTTGAGACTGTAAGTCCTGCAAAATTGCATCCGAGATCAACAACTTTTGGTTTGGGATTCATTTTTATTGCTTTTTAAAATTCAACTTTATTTTGATGTATTAAGTTAAATGATGCAATAGAAAAAGCACAATGATATATCTCAATTTAGAAATTCTCAAAATATAGGTATTCCGTTTATTTTAGCAGAAATTAATTTTTGAGTGAAAAATTAATCATATTTTTGGAATCTAAAATTTTATCCCATGAAAAAACGCATGCTATTTCTTATAATCACTCTTTTTGTGATTCATCTAAATGCACAAACATCAGAAGTTAAATTATACAATCCCGAAGCTGATGCTAAAATAGATTTTCAAAACATCATCACAAAAGCAAATGCCGAAGGAAAACATGTGCTGATGCAAATTGGCGGTAACTGGTGTAGCTGGTGTGTTAGATTCAATAAAAAAGTAACTGAGAATGACACTTTAAATAGTGTATTAACAGAAAAATACATCACCTATCATCTTAATTATTCTAAAGAAAACTGGAATGAAGAAATATTGGCGGACTTTGGTTATCCTCAACGCTTTGGGTTTCCGGTGTTTGTGGTATTGGATGGCAAAGGAAATAGATTGCATACCCAAAGTAGCGTATATTTAGAAGAAGGTAAAGGATATTCAACTGAAAAAGTACTGGAATTTTTTAATAATTGGTCTACAACAGCTATAGATCCTAAAAGTTATCCTTCCAAAGTTAGAAATTAAGGAACATTGATAATTACTGTTTATAAATTCATAAAAAGAGATAAAATAGCTTCAATTGGCCCATTTTATCTTTTTTTTTAAAATAACTAAACTTTTTGAACCGACTTATCATCTAAATAGCCTTTTATACCTTGTGCGTTAAAAGAATCTTTATTGCTGCAGCCCATGTATAATTATTTCCTCACCGCAACTTCTTCCTCATTTCTTCAGAAATATTTTCGGCGTAAATACCATAAGCATCAACCAACGTGCCTTTAATACCATCTTTGGACGATATGGCATAAAGAATACTGTTGTCATCGGTGCTGCTCATACCTTCAAATCGGTGCACTTCATCCACATTAAAATATTCCGGCTGCATTTCTATTTTTAATGAAGCACATGCAACACAATGGTTTTTCAAATTAAAATCATAAGTATAACCTCTCCTTTGTAAATCTTTCAGTGCTTCCAAGAGTGTGTCATAGCCTTTCATATCCAAGCATTTATATATATTTTTAAGATTTAATTTTCAGCATCATTTAAATCTGCTCAAATTATATGAATAAAAATATGTAAACAATTTATAATAAGATGCATCTAATAAATTACGCCACCGTAATTTTATTTTCCAAATATACCTGCTGTACCGCTTTTATCAATTCAATCCCATCACTTAAAGGTTTTTGAAATGCTTTCCTTCCTAAAATCAAACCCGAGCCCCCTGCCCTTTTGTTTATGACAGCCGTTATAATGGCATCTTTTAAATCCGATTCTCCGCCAGAGCTGCCGCCAGAATTAATCAATCCAATTTTACCCATATAGCAATTGGCAACTTGAAATCTGCATAAATCAATAGGATGTTCTGTGGTAAGCGATTCGTACATTTCATCATTGTATTTTCCGAAATGAATATTTTTAAATCCGTAATTGTTATCAGGCAATTTTTGTTTGATGATGTCAGCCTGCATGGTTACGCCAAGATGGTTGGCCTGTCCGGTTAAATCTGCTGATGCGTGATAATCTTTTTCGGTCGTTTTAAAAGCATCATTACGCGTATAACACCATAAAATTGTTGCCATTCCAAGATTGTGCGCTTCAGAAAAAGCCTCTGCAATCTCCTTTATTTGTCGGTCACTTTCCTGTGATCCAAAATAAACAGTGGCACCAACCGCAACTGCGCCCATATTCCAGGCATCCTTTACCTTACCAAAAAGTGTTTGGTCATATTTATTGGGATACGTTAATAATTCATTGTGGTTTATTTTTACGATAAAGGGGATTTTATGCGCATATTTTCGGGCACAAATACCCAATACCCCAAAGGTTGAAGCAACGCCGTTGCAACCTGCTTCAATGGCTAGTTCTATAATATTTTCAGGATCAAAATAATCAGGATTTTTATAAAATGAAAAAGCTGCGCCATGTTCAATACCCTGATCAACGGGAAGAATGCTTAAATATCCCGTACCACCAAGATTTCCATGATTGTACAATTGAGAAAGGCTCCTAAGCACTTGTCCGTTGCGATTGCTGCTGACAAAAACATTTTTTATAAAATTTTTGTTTGGTGAGTTCAATTTATCTTTAGTGATTTTTTCACAAACGTGTTCCAGATAAAAAGATGCCTTATCCCCCAACAATTTTGAGATGGAATCGTACGAATTCATAATAGTTTTTATTTTTTAATTCCTAAACTTTTATTGGTTTTGGCAATTGATTTTTC
>JAGXIN010000065.1 GCA_024635575.1 Flavobacteriia bacterium | reverse complement strand
TTCTTTATGACATTTTATGCCAAAATGGTTATTAGATCTTTTAGTGAGCTCGCTATTACCGCTTGAAGATTCTAAAACACCTTGTGCCAAGGTAATGCTTGCAGGAATTTTATAGATTCGCATTTCCTCCATAGCAGCGTCTTTAAAGAATTGAATATAATCTTCTGTTGAACTGAAAATAGTTGATTTCACCTCTTTTTTCGTTTCTATTTGGGCCATTTTCTCAGTCCTTTCAACAACTTTATGATGTGCTGTTTTTGGCTGTGAATGCACTAATTGCTTCTTAGATTTACAACTGGTTAAAAAACCAATGGTTAACAGACAAATTATAATAATTTTCAACTTCATAACTTACACTATTTGTACTGAATTTTTCTTTTTTAATAATTGGTTCATTCCTTGAATTCCTTGCAAACCTCCTGTATGAATTGCTAAAATTTTAGCTCCCTTTTCAAAAAAATCATTTTTAATTAAATTTATGATGCCAAACATCATTTTTCCTGTATAAACTGGATCTAAAGGAATTTTTGTCTCACTTTTGAATTTATTGATAAATATAATTAATTCATCTGAAACTTTTGCATAACCGCCAAAATGATAGTTGGTATTTAAACTCCAATTATCCTGTTTTAGTATATATTTTTTTATTTCATGATGTAAGAAATCGCCTTTTAAGGCAGGAAAACCTATCGCTTTTTGATGGCTTTTAAGCGTGTTTATAATTCCTGAGAAAGTTCCTCCAGTACCAACAGCGCAACAAATAATATCGTATTTTGCATCTTCATCAGTTAGGATTTCCTCACACCCTTTTACGGAAAAAGTATTTGTGCCACCTTCAGGAACCAAATAAAAGTCGCCAAATTTTTCTTTAAGTGAAGCAATAAATTCAGGTGAAGTTTTAACTTTATAATCTGCTCTTGAAATAAATTCCAATTGCATATTGTGTTCTGAAGCAAATTTTAACGTTGGATTATTTTGAATGGTTTCCAACAAATTATTGGCCAATTCATTACCTCTAATAATTCCAATTGTTTTAAGATTATAGGCAAATCCGGCTGCGGCAGTTGCGGCAATATGATTGGAATAGGCACCGCCAAAAGTTAACAAGGTGCTTTTATTTTGTTTTGCGGCTTCAGCTAAATTATATTTTAATTTTCGGTATTTATTCCCTGAAATAAACGGATGTAATTCATCTTCACGTTTTATAAAAAGGGTTACGCCCCTATCTTCAATTTCAGAAAAGTGAATTTGCTGTATGCTGCTGTTTTTATTTTCTAAGAACAATTTTCTGATTTTTCTTCAATTTCAGCCCATTCATCCATTAGCTTTTCCACTTTGCTTTTTTTTGCTTTATAGTTATCAAAAAAATTAGGTTTGCCGGAAGTTCCCTCAAAATCTTTAGCTAAATCTTCATCCATTTCTGAAATTTCCTTTTCCAAATTATCTATCTGAGTTTCTATTTTAGACAATTTATTTTTCAACTTTTTAAATTCCTTATCTTCTTCTCTTGACAATTGGGCGATTTCTTTTTTAGAAGTATCCGATTTTTTTGCAACAACTGTTTTCATTTCTGCTTCACGAAGATTTTCTATCTGATGTTGTTCCAAGAAAAAGTCGATATCCCCTAAATATTCTTTAATTACTTTGTCTTTAAAGCCATAAACTGTTGTGGCCAATCCCTGTAAAAAATCCCTGTCATGCGACACTAAAATTAAAGTCCCTTCAAATTTTTTGAGGGCAAGTTTCAGTACGTTTTTAGAAGCTATGTCAAGGTGATTAGTGGGCTCATCCATAATTAAAACGTTAAACGGAGATAAAAGTAACTTACATAAAGCAAGTCTATTTCTTTCGCCACCCGACAACATTTTCGCTTTTTTATCCACCGTATCGCCACTAAATAAAAACGATCCCAACATGTCTCTTACTCTAGATCTGTTGGTGTCTGTTGCGGCATCTTCCATAATTTCAAGCACTGTTTTTTCTGCCTCCAAATATTCTGACTGATTTTGAGCAAAATATCCTATTTCAACATTATGCCCTAATTTTAAATGGCCGCCGTGAGGAATTTCTCCAACAATAATTTTTGCCAAAGTCGATTTTCCTTGTCCGTTCTGACCAACAAAAGCAATTTTACTATTTTTTTCTATCAATAAATCTACATCTTCCAATACATGCTTTTTACCATAACTCTTCGATAAATTTTCTGCTTCAATAACAATTTTTCCAGGCTCTTTAGAAATTTGAAACTTCACATTCATCACTGTATTGTCATCATTGTCAACTTCAATACGATCAACTTTATCCAATTTTTTTATTAAAGACTGAGCCATGGTTGCCTTGTTCGCCTTTGCTCTAAATTTATCTATTAAAACTTGTGTTGCCTTAATTTCTTTCTCCTGATTCTTTTGTGCCTGTAATTGTTTTTCTTTTATTTCACCTCGCAGTAATAAGAACTGGGAATAAGGTTTTTTATAATCGTAAATTTTACCTAATGAAATTTCTATGGTTCTGTTGGTTACATTGTCTAAAAACATCTTATCATGCGAAACCAACACAATTGCACCAGAATAGGCTTTAAGGAAATTCTCTAACCAAATAATAGATTCAATATCCAAATGGTTCGTTGGCTCATCCAACAGTAAAATGTCATTATTTTGCAATAATAGCTTTGCCAGTTCGATACGCATTCTCCAACCTCCGGAAAAAGTATCGGTAAGTTTGTCAAAATCTTCTCTTTGAAATCCTAAACCCTGTAATATTTTTTCGGTATTTCCCTGATAATTATAACCGCCCAATAATTCATATCGCTGAGAAAATTCATTTAAATTAACCATCAAATCATGATAGTATTCACTTTCGTAATCAGTTCTCTCAACCAATTCCTGATTAATAATTTCTAATTTACCTTCAATTTGCTTAATTTCTTCAAAAGCCTGATAAGCTTCTTCCAAAATTGTTCTTCCTTCAACAAAATCAATATCCTGACGTAAAAATCCGATTTTCACCTCTTTATCAAAAGCCATTGTTCCGCCAGTAGCTTCAATATCTTTAGAAAGGACTTTTAATAAGGTTGATTTCCCCGCTCCATTTTTTCCAATTAATCCAATTCTGTCACCTTTATTTAATTTAAAAGTAATTCCTGAAAATAAATCGGAACCGGCAAAAGAAACCGATAAATTATGTACGTTAAGCATTAATAGTTTATAATTTAATGTAAATTTGTGTGTTTTTTAAAAATCGTACAAAAGTACTACAAAAAAAATTGGCACTCCGTTAAAGTTTTCAATATAATTATTTAGAGCATTTTCAAGAAATAGAATATAAAATGATTAAAAAAGGAACCAAGCTTTACAGCATTTTATTCAATAAATGTCCAAGATGCCATGAAGGTGATTTCATGAAAGAGAAGAATATGTTTAAATTGCATAAAGCTTTTCAAATGCATGAACATTGTTCTGTTTGTGGATTAAAATACATGATGGAACCTTCTTTTTTTTATGGCGCTATGTATGTTACTTACGGACTCACAGTTGGCATTTCAATAGCAACCTTTGTAATTGCCACCCTGTTTTTTAATTTAAGTTTGATTGAAAGTTTTATCCCTATTGTTGTAGTATTGGTTTTAACTGCACCAGTTTCCTCTAGACTTTCAAGAATAATTTGGATCAATTTATTTGTAAAATACGATCCAAAAGCAACAAAATTTAAAGAAAACGAGCAATAGAAATTTCTTTTTCCAAGACAACTCCATTTTCTAAATTATTGTATAATGCTTTTGCAACCGTTGGCGCTATCATAACACCACGAGTTCCCAACCCATTTAAAACGGCTAAATTTTCATATTTTTGATGTTTCCCAACCAATGGTCTTCTGTCTTTAACCGTTGGCCGTATTCCTGCAATATGCTCCACAATTTTATACGGAACCGTTATAAACGATTCCAGTTTAGTCACCAATTCGTTTTTCCCTTCTTCTGTTGGAAGCTGCGTTTTGTCTTTCCAATTAAATGTAGCTCCAACTTTATAGAGATTATTTCCTAAAGGAAGCACAAACAAAGCTGATTTAATTAAAAAATCAACATTCAAATTGGGCGCGTGAATGGTAATCAGTTCGCCTTTTGCTTCTTGCATAGGCAACTCATTGAAAAAAGGATTGTTCTTTAAACCGAAACCTTCACAAAAAACAATTTTATAGGCTTTTAAACCTTTATATTCAACACCGTATCCGGTAATTTTTAAATTTGAATATTGAAAGCTTTCATTCAAGATTAATTTTCTTTGCAATAAATAATTCCGATAATCTTCGAGCAACGTTTTTGTGTCAATTCTTCCTGTATTCATTAATTTTCCATAACCGAAATTCGCCAAAACACCTTCGTATTTTTCTTTAATTAATTTTGTGGACATATCATTAGAAAGCATTGGATTGTCACAGGCCGCAAACCAGTTGTTTTGTTCTTCAACCGATTTAAATATTCTGTATATATCTATAGCGTAATCATATTTTTTATTGAATTGAATTTCTAAATCTTTATAAAATGGCATAGCAATATTCAGTTGTTCCGTTGCATTCCAAACTGGCGTGAAGCGTTTTAACACCACCGGATTGTAAACACCGCCCGCCACCAACGAAGAGTTTTGGGAATTGTCTTCAAATACCAAGTATGATTTTTTATTTTTATCCAATTCTTTAGTGAAGGCCAATCCTGCCAATCCCAAACCTACTATAATATAATCTAACTGCATGTTACAAAGTTTCTGTATAAAACAAAAAACTCCTGCAATTTGCAGGAGTTTTAAAATTTTGTGATGGTGTATTTAATAATTCCACATATTCATTTCTTTATTCCTGATGTCTTCTTTAATTTTATTAGACTCCAATACCTGGAATAATGCATTCCCTTTTACGTACTCATTCACATCCCTATCTCCATAAATATTTTCCTCACGGTAAATAATAGAGCTAAATCTTCTTGCATTTAACAAATGATCAAAAGATATGGGGTAGGCTGAATTTTTTTGATTGAAAACCTTCATGTGATGCAGTATAGGTCGTGCATCAGGAAAATAAACCCAAAATAATGCCAATTGTTCGGGATTTACATCAATATCTTCCCTACCCATTATTTGAACATCCGGAGCAATGGGAGCTAAAGCAATCAATCGATATTTTAATTCTCCTTGACGTTTGTCAAAATACCAAAGTCCTTTAATTTTAAATCCTTCGATATCTTGCGATGTTAAATTAATTTTGTCAATATATTCATCAATATTTGCGCTTCCTGCATTTAATTCATCAAAACCGGCAGCTGTGGTATCAACTCTGTAAAGCTTGTTACTAATTTCAGTTTTAGTCATTTTTGCTGTAAAATAGGAATCGTCATAAATTTCAGTAATGTCGCCATTTTTAATACCTTTTAACAGGGTATCAAATAGTGATCTCCTATTGTCTGAAACACTCATTGTATCTATAGGATAATAATAAGGCAAATTAAGTCGCTCATTCAAATCAATAAATTCCCAAACTACTTTAGACCAAAGAATATCTCTGTCATCGACATATCCATATGCTAAAGGTTTATCATTGTCAACGGCTTTTTGCTGTGCGGTTTTTTTACCAATATCAGAAGGTTTCTTAGCATTCAATAAATTTGACTGTGCATACATGGTATTGAATAGCACAAATGCCAAAATAAAAATTCCAATATTTTTCTTATTCATCATTTAAATTTAATTTATTGTATTTCTATACTAACTGCTGAAGCATCTTTGATTTTATACGAAGAGTTACCTGATAACGACGACTTAATGTCGAATATTGTAATAACATCTCCTCTTTTTGCTTTGCCAATCGCCTTTTGAGCTGCGTCATTCATTTTGCTTCCACTGACAACTACAGCAGATTGTCCAGGTACCTTTAAGGTAAATCCTGATGTATTAAGTGTTAAGTCAAAATCAAAATCTGGTAATTCTGCACCAACTGTGGATTTTTCTAAACTAGCTTTAGGCATAGTAACATAGCCAGATTGCTTTCTTATGGAACCTACAGGTGAAGGAATATCCTTAATCCTAAATTCTTGTGATGAGCTAACTGACTGTCCGTTAGGGAGTTTCCCCGTAACATTAATTTTAACTTCTCTACCAGATCCTGGCGTCATAATATATTTACCAGTACCACTCACCTTAGATAATCCTGCGCCAGATGCATTCACTAAATTATCCGGTATTCCGGGAATTGAAATCGTCATCGGATTAGCCACACCCCTATAAACAACATTCATTTTATCTGCTGAAATTACTGCACTATTTGGTTTCGGAATAACAGCATACGAACTATTAATTTCTATTTCAACAGGCTCCCCGTTTTCAATAAAAACAAATTTTCCCTTTATTTCACGTTCCCCAACTGCGCCGGCTGGAAAATCTAAAATTGCCCCTCCTTCTTTAATAGTTGTTATTTTATTTCCGTTTACCACCACTTCTGATGGTATTAAAGAGGAGTCATAACGCCCTAAAACTATTTTTCCTTTAAAGTTTTCCCCTTGAAAAAAAGCAGATTTTTCAGGAATTAAAATTGTTTTGTAATTAGACATAGAAACATCACTTTCTAATTGGCCACCCAACAGCGTCCCGAAAATTTCAGACTGCGTTGTTGTGATATCGGTTTGCATGGATGTTAAATTGGTTATCGTTGAAATTAAAGGAAATCCTTCATATCTGTTTTTTAACCAAGGTTGTTTGCCATCATCAGTTTCTTGATCGGAAGTATCAAATCGACTTTTAATATTTGCTGCTAACTGACTGTTTTCTCCAATAATTTTAATTACACCATCTCTATAGCCATTCACACGGTTTAAAAATTCCTGACCTTCAGTCGTCAAAGCATCTCCTTTAAAAAAGTACTCATCTACAGTACTTGTCTGATCCATTGCCTCATAATTTTTCACGTCGTCTTGCTCTTCAAGAAACAATTGTTTTTTTTCCTCTAAATAGTTATAAAATTTTGAAGATAACTCGTCCACTGCTTTAGCTTTAGCATAAAGCTCATTATATTTTTCAGGTTGTTCTACTGCTTTTGTAGCTAAATTTTCAAGAATTACATCATTTTTTACATTCGCAGTAATATTATTTTCTGTCAGTTTCTCATTCATATACCCAAAAGCAGAAAGCACTTCCTTCGACATTTGCATAGCAATCATTGAAATGAAAACTAAGTACATTATGTTGATCATTTTCTGTCTTGGTGATAATTTACCTGAAGCCATACCAATTAGTATTTTAAGTTAATAATTAATTTATTTCTCAACTAATTAGTTTTTAATTGACATTGCAGATAACATACCGCCATAAACACCATTAAGTGAAGATAGATTTGTTGCCAATGATTCCATTTGTTCTTTTAATCTGGTGGTATTTTCTGTAACCTCTAAATTAATTTCAGCTTGTTTGCTTGCACTTTCCACTTGAACTTTGTACAAACTATTTAAAGATTCCATTTGTGCTGCGGCCATAAACATTTGTTCGCTATATTTATTGGTTGCTGCAATAGAGTCAATTGCCGGCGCAATATTTTCTGCAGCTCCTTTAAAGTTTTGAATGCTTTCGCTTAAACTTTGCATTAAACCTGAATCAAGTTTTGCATCCCTAAGCATATCATCTAATTTTTGGGAAAGCAAACTTTGCACTTCCTTTGCTTCTGCGACATCTTTTGTGCGCGCATTACCACCTGCCAATTCAGGATAAATTAATGTCCAATCTAAATCTTCTTCAACAGAATCAAATGCAGAGATAAAAAATACCAGTGCTTCTACAATCATACCGATTGATAACATTAGTCCACCTCCACTCCAGTGTTGAATTTTGAACAATGCCCCTAAAATTACAATAGCTGCTCCTATACCATAAGCGTAATTAAATAATTTCTTTCTATTTTTTGATTGTGCCATAATTAAGTTTTTTAGTTTGTTAGTTTTTTAATGATTGTATTTATTCCCCATTTATATTTGTGCCAAGAAAATCCTGTACAGTCCTAAATCCAATATAACTTCTGGCTGAGTCTGCATACTCATAATCCCGAGTGCTTACCTCTAAAAAGTATGCGACATCTTTCCAGGAGCCTCCTCGAATAACTTTTCTTTTATTTTTGTCAATTTCCACATTCGGATTCATTGTAGAACCAATATAATATGAAGCCTCACTATATGCTGTATTTGTCCATTCTGAAACATTACCCGCCATATTGTATAATCCATAGTCATTTGGGAAGTATGATTTTGCCTCCATAGTATATAAAGCCCCATCAACGGCATAATCACCTCTAACTGGTTTAAAGTTTGCTAAAAAACAACCTCTATCACTTGTGGTGTATGGTCGTCCCCAGGGATATGTAGACTTTTGAAGACCTCCACGGGCAGCATATTCCCACTCCGCTTCCGTTGCCAATCGGAATTGAGGAATTACGGTTGGATTTTTCTTTGTGCTTAAGTAATCATTTTTCTTTTTGGTTCTCCAACGGCAAAAAGCTTTTGCCTGCATCCAAGACACACCAACTACAGGATAATCATTATAGGCTTGATGATAAAAATAGTCCTGATGCATTGGATCATTGTAAGAATAATTGAAGTCTTTTACCCATACTGTTGTATCAGGATATACCGATACAACTTCTGTTTTAATAAAATCTCTTCTATTTCCTTTATTTCTACCTGCATTTTCCTGATCTAACCAAGAAAATTTAAATTTTAATTTCCTTGGATTTATCATTCTTCTTCCTTCAAAACTATCTTCCATAGGCATTAAAATTGAATCGATCATTACTTCGGCATATTCTTCGCTTGGAAATTCATTGACATTCCAAACAAGCTTTTCATCCCAATTCAACATTTTACCTTGCGTAGGTGAATTAATATCACCGAGGCTGCCATAAGTTTTCATCATATATTTTTGATATGGAGACATATCAGTTGTGTCAATATCCAAAAACTGATAATCTTCTAAAATAATATCTCCTTCTGAAGACATCAATTCGGAAAATAGGGCTAGCTCAGTTCTTGCAACGGAATCACGAACCCAAAATATAAATTCTTTATATTCGCTATTGGTAATCTCAGTTTCATCCATATAATATGGGCGAACTGTTACCGTTCTTGTTGGTGAATTTAATGCACCTGCAACATCTTCGCTTTGCTTTCCCATAGTAAATGATCCCCCAGGTATTAAGGTCATACCTAAAGGTTTTTGAGAATGCCATTTACTACCTGATCTCACTCCAACTAATTCCCCTTGATCGCTGGATCCACAACTAGATATAACTAAGACCAGTAAAATATACAATGGTATTTTCTTCATATTTTTTTTCTTAATCCTTTTAGGCAAACGTATTACTAATTATCTTACAAAACAATATTTTTAATTATCAGTTTAAAACAAAAATAAATGTATTTTAGTATACGTGTTACAATTTTTATATTATACTAATTTTTTCAGCGTTTTTACCCATCTATCAGGGATTTCCTGATTGGTGGCGCTAATATAATCTTGGTATGTACAAGGTATTAACGCATGTCTTTTAAATTTATTACTTTCATTTAAATTAATTTCCATCCACCATCGACCACTTTTGTTACTTTTATAAAAATTCAACACTTGATTTTCAATGGGCACTATATATTTTTGATAATTGTCTTTTAATCCGAAAGGATAGTCATTTGCTCTATAATTAACGCCTTCTATAAAATACCATATCATTTGTGAAATTAACTGTGCTGTTTGGTTTTTTAAGTCAAATGTGGAATTATATTCATAAATTCCAAAAGAGGTCACTTTATCACTGATGCCTGCATATCTTGAAATGGCGCAAATTTCAGCACCTGTAAAACCATTAGGTGTGGCGTTATTGTTGGCAGGAGCATCTGCATTTTTAACTGAAGACAAATCGATACTTACAATATCGGCATCTCTTAACACCGGTTCAACCAAATGAATTGCGTTTGAAACTTCACCTAATCTATAAGCTTCAAAAAACAAACCATCCAACAGATCAATTTCATTTTGAGAGTTTAGGTAAGTTTGGTAGCCAATATTACTGAAATTAAATAAATTATTTGGCGGGTTCATTACAATTTTACTTAAATAGGATTGGGATGTTAAATCATCTTCAATGGCACCTAAATCAAATTTATTATCTACCGAAACAATATTTACAGTTTGTTCCAACTTATCATAAGCCCTGTAATTTGAATAGGTTAAATCCTGACCTCCTCCAATAACTATGGGGATAATTCTATTTTTTATTAGGTAAGACAATAATTCTCCTAGCGCAAAGTAAGTGTCTTCTATGGTATTTCCCTGAGGTATATCTCCAATGTCGGCAACGCTGATTGGCCAATTTCCGGGAAATAGTTTGTATAATTCTTTTCTGATTTCATTTAAATTAGCACCTGTTTCGTGATTCCCCACAGAAGCTCGGCCTTCTTCAACCCCAATAATGGCTATTTTTTTATTTGCCAAATCAGGAAACCCGTTTTGTGCAGCATAGATTTCGATATTTCGCCCAAACGACTGATCGGATTGCATTTTTGCATGCTCCAATAACGTATCATCAATAGGTTTAAGATAATCGAAATTCATTTTC
The DNA here is from genome assembly GCA_024635575.1 of Flavobacteriia bacterium. Taxonomy (GTDB): domain Bacteria; phylum Bacteroidota; class Bacteroidia; order Flavobacteriales; family Flavobacteriaceae; genus Lutibacter. Next base: position 9,840 of record JAGXIN010000065.1, on the reverse strand, counting down.
AGGGGTTGTAAGATTTCTTTTTCAACGGCAATATAATAAAAAAATTATTTTTTAGCCTTTTTTCCTTTGGTTGTTTTCTTTTTTGGGGCGTTTTTCTCAATTATCTCCTTAACATCTTCCAATGTTAATTTACTTGGATCAATTGTTTTTGGCAATTCAATTTTTGTTTTTCCCTTAATAATATTTGATCTTCCCCAACGTGCTTTCTCTACTGAAATTCCATCTTCAGGCCAGTGATGAATAACTTTCTCAATGTCTTTTCGTTTCTTTTCTTCAATTAATTCAATAACATCGTTTTCTGTCAAATTATCGAAATCGTATTTTTTATTAACGTTGATGTAAATACCGTTCCACTTTAAAAACGGACCAAATCGTCCAACACCTTTTTGAACAGGAATATTTTCATATTCACAAATTGGGGCATCTGCTTTTTGTTTTTCCTGAATTAATTCAATCGCTCGGTCAATATCAACTGACATTGGATTTTCATCTTTTGGAATTGACACAAACTTGTCATCAAATTTAATATATGGGCCAAATCGCCCAACAGCCACAACAACTTCTTTTCCTTCATAAGCTCCAATTGTTTTTGGAAGCTTGAACAAATCCATTGCTTCTTCATAAGTGATGGAAGATAATGTTTGATCTCCTTGTAAACTTGCAAACTTTGGCTTTTCTTCATCTGTTGCTTCTCCAATTTGAACCATAACGCCAAATCTTCCCAAACGTGCATATACGTTTTTGCCGCTTTCAGGATCAACGCCCAATAGGCGTTCGCCTTTAGCCCTGTCTGCATTTTCCGCAACATCTGCAACCATTGGATGAAACGATTTGTAAAAATCTTTAATCATTTTAATCCAATCTTCTTTTCCTTCTGCAATATCATCAAATTCTGATTCCACTTTTGCCGTAAAACCAAAATCTAAAATATTGGAGAAATTCTCCACCAAAAAGTCGTTTACAATATTTCCAATATCGGTAGGAACTAACTTCCCTTTATCTGAACCAACTTTTTCGGTCAATTTTTTGGTAATTACTTCACCGCCTTTTAATTTTAACTCTGTATAGTTTCTGTCTTCGCCTTCAATAGTTCCCTTTTCTACATATTCTCTTTTTTGAATGGTTGAAATTGTTGGAGCGTAAGTTGACGGGCGACCAATTCCCAATTCTTCCATTCTTTTTACGAGTGACGCTTCGGTATAGCGGTAAGGTGCTCTTGTGTAACGTTCGGTTGCCGTAATGGATTTATTGACTAAACCTTCTCCTTTAGATAAATTAGGCAACATTCCTTCTTGCTCTTCATCTTCATTGTCGGTTCCTTCTAAATATACTTTTAGAAAACCTTCAAACTTAATCACCTCACCATTTGCGGTAAAAACTTCTTTATTATTGGTGTTTGTAATTTTTACATTGGTGCGTTCCAATTGCGCATCGCTCATTTGGGAAGCAATGGTTCTTTTCCATATTAAATCATACAGCCTGTCTTGGTCATAGTCAACAGAGACTGATTGAAGGCTCATACTTGTTGGCCTGATAGCTTCGTGAGCTTCTTGTGCACCCTTTGCTTTAGTGTGAAAACTTCTTGGTTTGCTGTATGCTTTACCAAAAGAGGAAATAATTTCTTCTTTTGCCTCAATTTTCGCATCTTCCGATAAATTAAGACTATCCGTTCTCATGTATGTTATTAATCCGGCTTCATATAACCTTTGGGCAATCATCATTGTTTTAGCTACCGGAAAATATAGCTTTCTGGAAGCTTCTTGCTGTAATGTTGAGGTTGTGAATGGTGCTGCAGGAGATTTTGTTGCAGGTTTTTTCTGTAAATCGGCAACTTTAAATTTGGCGTTAATACAAGAATTTAAAAACGATGCCGCTTCTTCTTTGGTATCAAAATTTTTGGGTAAAGAAGCTTTAAATTTTTTATCTTCCTTCGTAATAAACTGGGCCATAACCTTATAAGAAGGCTGAGGAACAAAACTTTTTATTTCGCGTTCCTTGTCAACTATTAATCGAACAGCCACAGATTGAACTCTCCCAGCCGACAAACCTCCTTTAACTTTCCGCCAAAGCACAGGTGATAATTCATAGCCAACCAATCTGTCCAAAACCCTGCGTGCCTGTTGTGCGTTTACCAAATTGTAATCAATACTTCTTGGATTTTCTACCGCTTTTAATATGGCTTTTTTAGTGATTTCATGAAAAACAATGCGTTTTGTATTGTCCTCCTTTAATTTTAATTGCTCATACAAATGCCATGCAATTGCTTCTCCTTCTCTGTCCTCATCCGATGCCAGCCAAACCATATCAGCTTTTTTAGCCAAATCTTTCAATTTTTTTACCAAGACTTTTTTATCGGAAGGAACAACATATTTTGGGCTAAAATTACCTTCAACATCAATGCCTATTTCTTTGGAAGGCAAATCTGCTATATGTCCAAAACTGGATTCAACCTGAAAATCGTTTCCTAAAAATTTTTCGATAGTTTTTGCTTTTGCAGGTGACTCTACGATTACTAAATTTTTCGCCATATTTTATTTTTATAATTTTAAAACCTCCATAATTCCTTTTTCGTTTAAAATAAAAGCACCTTATATAATTCGGGTTTTGGATTGCAAAAGTATATAGAATTTTTTTAATTTGAATAATAACCTTTAAAAACTCTACTTTTTTTAACTTTTATCCTTAGTTAATTTTCTGCCAATCTGTCATATTTTTAAAAAATTGGTTATATCTTTGCCATCCAAGAAAAACTTATGGGCAAAGAAAAAGTTATAGAAGAAAAAAACCAGGGACAAGCCCTTTTAACAGAACAAATTGAAGGAAACTCCAAAAAACTTTATATAGAAAGTTATGGCTGTTCCATGAATTTAAATGATAGTGAAATTGTGGCTTCCATTCTTTCAAAACAAGGGTATAATACCACACATTTATTGGAAGAGGCTGACTTGGTATTGGTAAATACTTGTTCAATTCGAGAAAAAGCGGAGCAAACTGTTCGCAAACGTTTGGAAAAATACAATGCCGTAAAAAAGATAAATCCGTCTATGAAAGTAGGTGTTTTGGGTTGTATGGCCGAACGGTTAAAAGCGAAATTTTTAGAAGAAGAAAAAATTGTTGATTTGGTTGTTGGGCCAGATGCATACAGAGATTTGCCAAATTTATTGGAAGAAGTAAATGCGGGTCGTGATGCCGTAAATGTCATTTTATCAAAAGAAGAAACCTATGGTGATGTTTCTCCTGTTCGATTGAACAGCAATGGCGTTTCTGCTTTTGTTTCTATTACAAGAGGTTGCGACAACATGTGCACTTTTTGTGTGGTTCCCTTTACCCGTGGTCGTGAACGCAGCCGTGAACCAAAAAGTATTTTAGAAGAAATAAAAGAATTGAGCGATAAAAATTATAAGGAAATTACGCTTTTAGGCCAAAATGTAGATAGCTATCTTTGGTATGGCGGCGGCTTGAAAAAGGATTTTAAAAATGCATCTGAAATCGCTAAAGCAACAGCGGTAGACTTTTCACAATTGCTAGATATGGTAGCAACTTCATTTCCTAAAATGAGGATTCGATTTTCCACTTCCAATCCGCAGGATATGAATTTAGATGTCATTTATACGATGGCAAAACACGAAAATATTTGCAATTATGTTCATTTGCCTGTGCAATCCGGAAGCACTTCTGTTTTAAAAAGAATGAATCGTCAACATACCCGTGAAGAATATATTGAATTGATTGACAACATTCGAAAAATTATTCCAGATTGTGGCATCTCACAAGATATGATGACAGGTTTTTGCGGTGAAACAGAAGAAGAACACCAAGAAACTTTGAGTTTATTGGAATATGTAAAATACGACTTCGGATTTATGTTTGCCTATTCTGAACGTCCCGGAACATTGGCAGAGAAAAAAATGGAAGACGATGTTCCATTTGAAGTTAAAAAAAGGAGACTTGCTGAAATCATTTTGCTACAACAAAAACACAGTTTATATCATACAGAACAATTTGTTGGAAAAACCCTTGAAGTATTGATTGAAGGCGCTTCAAAAAAATCTGATAAGCATTGGAAAGGAAGAAATTCACAAAATGCCGTGGTGGTTTTCCCTAAGGGAGGTGAAAAACTTGGTGATCTTGTAAACGTTTATATTGAAGGTTGTACTTCTGCCACATTAATAGGAAAAAAAAATTAGTCTATGGAATCATTACAGCCAATAAAACAACGTTTTGAAATTATTGGAAACGATCCTCACCTAAACCGAGCACTAGAAAAAGCGATTAGAGTCGCACCAACTGATATTTCAGTATTGGTTACCGGTGAAAGTGGTGTTGGTAAAGAGAGTATTCCTAAAATAATTCACCACTTATCTCACCGAAAACATGCAAAATACATCGCCGTAAACTGTGGCGCAATTCCAGAAGGAACTATTGACAGCGAATTATTTGGCCATGAAAAAGGTTCATTTACAGGCGCAACATCGGCGCGAAGCGGTTATTTTGAAGTTGCCGACAGCGGTACTATTTTTTTGGATGAAGTTGGTGAATTGCCTTTAACAACCCAAGTTAGGTTATTGCGCGTATTGGAAAATGGCGAGTTTATTAGAGTGGGTTCGTCCCAAGTGCAAAAAACAGATGTGCGCATTGTTGCCGCCACCAATTTAAATATGCAACAAGCCATAAATAAAGGAAAGTTTAGGGAAGATTTATTTTATCGTTTAAGTACCATTGAAATTAATTTACCGCCATTGCGTGAACGTGCAGGTGATATTCATTTATTATTTAGAAAATTTGCATCAGACTTTGCCCAAAAATATAAAATGCCTCCTGTTAAACTTTCTGACAATGCCGTTAAGGCATTGGAAAATTATGGATTCCCCGGAAATATTCGACAATTGCGAAATATTGCAGAAGAAATTTCTGTGGTAGAAGAAAAAAGGCTAATTTCTTCTGAAGGATTGTTACAATATTTACCTGCCAAAGGCACCAATTTACCATCGGTCATTGACAGTAAAAAATCAAGCAGTGAGTTTTCTTCAGAACGAGAAATTATGTATAAAGTTTTGTTCGATATGCGGAACGACATTAACGATTTAAAAAAATTAACCCTCGATTTAATGCAAGGCGGCAGTGTTGAAAAAGTTAAAGAGGAAAGCAAAAAATTAATTCAGAAAATATACAAAGAAGATGCTGTAGATTCGGAAATAGAAGATCAGGTAGAAGTTGTGAGATTAAATGAAAAATATAAAGATTCCGACTCTTATGAATTTGAAGAAACTATTGATGCCGATGAAAGTTTGTCTATTCAAGATAAAGAAATTGAATTGATAAAAAAATCATTGGATCGCAACAAAGGTAAACGAAAACTGGCTGCAAAAGAATTGGGAATTTCTGAAAGAACATTGTATCGCAAAATAAAACATTACGACCTATAATTAAAATAAGTAACTTTGACCTTAACTCTCGGAGTCTTAAATATCCTCAAAATATTAAAATGAAAAAAATTAGTTGCCTAATCTTATTGCTATTAATCTTCACCACACAAAGTTGTGGAATTTATTCATTTTCGGGAACTAATATACAATCTGACGTAAAAACGATTCAAATAGATTATTTTCCAAACAACGCTATTTTGGTTGAACCGGGTTTAAGTCAGGAATTCACAACACGTCTTCAGGATTTATTTTTACAACAAACCAATTTAAGTTTGGTGAAAGCTGGGGGTGATTTACAGTTTGTAGGTGAAATTACCGGGTACAAGATTAACCCGATGACTGCAACAGCGCAGCAAACTGCTGCACAAAGCCGACTCACCATAACCGTAAATGTGCGTTTTTACAACAATAAATTTGAAGAAGATAATTTTGAGCGCTCCTTTTCGCATTATTATGATTATGACGCCAATACACAATTAACGGGCGGTATTTTAGATGATGCATTTAATGAAATTCTCGAACGTATTACACAAGATATTTTTAATGCTTCTGTGGCAAAATGGTAGTTTATGAATAGTGCTGAATTTACATATTTATTACAACATCCCGAAAATATCGATGCCCTAAAAACGCAACAGCTAAATGAAGTTATTTCTGAATTTCCTTATTTTCAATCAGCCAGGGCAATCCAGCTAAAAGGACTTAATAAAACCAACAGTTTTAAATACAACCAAACCTTAAAAAAAACAGCTGCCTATACCATAGACAGAAAAGTGCTTTTTGATTTTATTACCTCTCCTATATTTATAACAAAAACAAACAAGGAAGCTGAACTTCTCGAAGAAATTGAAGTAATTGATGCCGAAGATGATAAAACGCTGCATAAAAAAATTACAGAATCCTTATCATTATCAAATAAAATTTTAGAAACTAAACCTGATACAATTCAAGAGCAAAAAATTGTAAAAGACCAAGAAAAAACAACCGATATTTTAGAATTAGGGAAACCAATTCAATTTGTAAGTACCGAGCCACATTCATTTAATGAATGGATGCAACTGATAGCTCAAAAACCCATTTCCAGAGAAGAAATCCCAGTTCGAAAAATTGAAGAAATTGAAGAAAAATTTAACATCATTGACAAGTTCATTGAGTTAAACCCAAAAATTAAACCGATAGACAAAAACGCTCTAAATATAGATGTTATTATGGAGGGTTCAACAGAAAATGAAAGTTTAATGACTGAGACCTTGGCGAAAGTTTATCTTGAACAAAAAAAATATGAGAATGCCATTAAAGCTTATCGTATTTTAATTTTGAAATATCCAGAAAAAAGTGGTTTCTTTGCAGACCGAATTAAAGCAATAAAAAATTTACAAAAAAATAAGTCATGACGTATACATTATTTTTAGTTCTGATTATGATAGTAGCATTTTTGCTAATATTAATTATTATGGTGCAAAACCCAAAAGGTGGAGGATTATCATCTTCTTTTGGAGGTGGCGGAACACAATCTTTAGGAGGAGTTCAAAATACAACAAACTTTTTAGATAAAAGTACTTGGACACTTTCAATTGTATTGCTTGCCTTAATTTTATTGTCAAATTTTGCCGCACCTAAAGCAAATGTTGTTGACACAAATTCTGAAATTCAAAATACTATTGAAAACCGTGAAGTACAGGATACACCAGCACAACCAATGACTTCTGCACCTGTTACACAAGATACTGTTCAATAATATTTACTGAAAATATACTCTTAAAAATGCCAATGTGAATGACACGTTGGCATTTTTATTTTCATATATACTCCGTTAAAAATACATTTGTCAGTTTTATTGGATTGGCATAATTTTGGAGCCTTCAATCCAAAGAATTAATAATTTTTAAATCAATTAAAAATGAGTAAAATAAATATTAAACCATTAGCAGATAGAGTTTTGGTTAAACCGCTACCAGCTGAAAAAACTACTGCTTCCGGACTTATTATTCCAGATTCAGCTAAAGAAAAACAACAAAAAGGAACCGTGATTGCAATTGGCAATGGATTAAAAGATGAACCAATGACTGTAAAAGTTGGTGACACCGTTTTATTCGGCAAATATGCAGGCACTGAACTTGTAGTTGATAGTATTGAATATTTAATCATGAGAGAAGCTGATATTTTGGCAATTGTTTAAAAAACAGTTAAAAAGTTAAAAGTTTGAAACTTATAAAGTTGGAAAATAACTTAATAATTAACCAAAACTTAAAAAAATAATAAAATGGCAAAACAAATAATTTTTGATATAGAAGCACGCGACGGATTAAAACGTGGCGTTGATGCATTGGCAAATGCTGTAAAAGTGACTTTAGGTCCAAGAGGAAGAAATGTTGTTATTGGGAAATCATTTGGCGGACCAGTAATTACTAAAGATGGTGTAAGTGTCGCAAAAGAAATTGAATTGGAAGATCCTTTAGAAAACATGGGCGCTCAAATGGTAAAAGAAGTTGCTTCAAGAACCAGCGATTTAGCAGGTGATGGAACAACAACCGCAACTGTTTTGGCACAAGCCATTGTGAAAGAAGGCTTGAAAAATGTGGCTGCTGGAGCAAATCCTTTAGATTTAAAACGCGGAATTGATAAAGCTGTTAAGGCAATTGTTGAAGATTTGAAAAAACAATCGCAAGAAGTTGGCAACAATTCCGATAAAATTAAACAAGTCGCTTCAATTTCATCAAATAACGATGAAATTGTTGGTGAGTTAATTGCCCAGGCCTTCAAAAAAGTGGGTAAGGAAGGCGTTATCACTGTTGAAGAAGCCAAAGGAACTTCAACTTATGTTGATATTGTGGAGGGAATGCAATTTGACAGAGGATACCTTTCTCCTTATTTTGTTACAAATGCAGAAAAAATGTTGACAGATTTAGAAAATCCTTACATTCTTTTATTTGAAAAGAAAATAACAAATCTTAAAGATTTACTGCCAATATTAGAGCCTGTTGCCCAAAGTGGTAAACCCTTATTAATTATTGCTGAAGATGTGGAGGGTGAGGCTTTGGCAACTTTGGTCATGAATAAATTACGTGGCGCCTTAAAAATCGCTGCAGTAAAAGCACCAGGTTTTGGTGACAGAAGAAAAGCGATGCTAGAAGATATTGCTGTTTTAACAGGTGGTACTGTAATTTCTGAAGAAAGAGGATTGTCTTTAGAAAATACAACAATTGAAATGCTTGGTACTGCTGAAAGAGTTACCATAGACAAGGATAACACCACAATTGTAAATGGTGCCGGAGATGCTAATGACATAAAAGCAAGAATTGCGCAAATTAAGGCACAAATTGAAACCACAACATCAGATTACGACAAAGAAAAACTACAGGAACGTTTGGCTAAATTGGCTGGCGGTGTAGCTGTATTGTATGTTGGAGCGGCAAGCGAAATTGAAATGAAAGAAAAGAAAGACAGGGTTGACGATGCTTTACATGCAACTCGTGCTGCTGTTGAAGAAGGAATTGTTGCCGGTGGCGGTGTTGCTTTGGTTAGAACAAAAGAAGTGCTAAAATCATTAACTACTGAAAATTTAGATGAATTAACAGGAATCAGAATTTTAGACAGGGCAATTGAAGAGCCATTGCGCCAAATAGTTGAAAATGCAGGTGGTGAAGGTTCTGTGGTTGTTGCAAAAGTTATTGAAGGAAAAGGTGACTTTGGCTACAACGCTAAAACTGATGAATATACCAAAATGTTTAAAGCAGGTATTATTGATCCTACTAAAGTGACAAGAATTGCATTGGAAAATGCTGCATCTGTTGCAGGTATGATCTTAACAACAGCTTGCACTTTGGTTGAGATTAAAGAAGAATCAGCTGGTGGAATGCCTCCAATGGGTGGCGGCGGAATGCCAGGAATGATGTAATTTTTAATGCATCTATTTATATAAAAACCCGCTTAATTTTATTAAGCGGGTTTTTTTACTTCCAAATAAATTATAGAAGTTATGGGAACTATAAAATATTTTGTTTTTTAGCTATTCGATAAATGAATGTTTTTATGACTGAATACAAAATAAAAATGGCTTCTCAAGTTTGAGAAGCCATTTTTTAGTATTTAGGTCAAAAAGGATTATGATTAATCTCTTCTTTCTCTAGGTTTTCTGTCTCTATCACCACCTCTATTATCTCTGCTGCTATCGCGCGGAGGTCTTGCTACAAATCCCTCAGGTTTTGGTAAAAGTGCTTTTCGAGATACTTTATCTTTACGTGTTTTTGGGTCTTTACCAAAATACTTCACGTCAAAAACATCTCCCATATTTACAACATCAGTAACATTGTCTGTACGTTCCCAAGCCAGTTCAGAAATATGCAATAACACTTCATTTCCTGGAGCATCAAGATATTCTACAACTGCACCAAAATCGAGCATTTTAATTACT
>JAGXIN010000064.1 GCA_024635575.1 Flavobacteriia bacterium | reverse complement strand
GCCATAATTATTGAATCAGCCAAAGAAATTATTCAAGAAAAAAGCGATTTTATTTTTGTGCGTTCAGATCGAAAAATGATAAAAATTAATTTTTCTGACATCAATTATATTGAAAGTTTTAGTGATTATATTAAAATTTACATTGAAAATTCTGTCGTTATTACCAGAGAGACTATTACTAGTATTGAAGCAAAGCTTCCAAAAAATGATTTCATTAGAATTCACCGTTCATTCATTGTTTCTATTGATAAAATTGAATCATTTACCAATGAATTTATTGAAGTGAACAAAAAAGCAATTCCAATTAGCAGAAGTTACAAAAAAGATGTGCTTTCAAGATTGGAAAATGTTTAGTTAAATCAATTATCTTTGACAAAATTTTTGTTTTGAACGAAACCGATTTTATTTTCAAAAACTACAACCTTTCAAATATTGCCAACGGAAGTATCACATGGAAAACACCGAGTAATATTGCCTTGGTAAAATATTGGGGAAAACGCGAACCCCAAATTCCCGAAAACACCTCCATTAGTTTTACGTTGGACGCTTGTTTTACTTTAACAATATTGGAATATTCAAAAAGGCAAACACCTCATGGGGAACGTGATTCAGCATCCCATGAAAACAACTTCAATTTTGAAATTTATTTTGAAGGAGAAAAAAAGAACGATTTTAAACCGAAAATTGCCACTTTTTTCAAAAGAATAGAAAAGTATGCCCCGTTTTTGAAGGATTTTGAATTCATCATAAAATCAGAAAATTCTTTTCCGCACAGTAGCGGCATTGCCTCATCTGCAAGTGGAATGGGCGCGTTAGCCTTGTGTGTGATGAGTTTGGAGAAAGAATTAAATTCTGCAATGACTGATGCGTATTTCAATAAAAAAGCATCATTTTTAGCGAGATTGGGGTCGGGTAGTGCCTGTAGAAGTGTTGAAGGCCCATTGATTGTTTGGGGTAAACACCCTGAAATTGAAGGAAGTTCCGATTTATTTGGCACTAAATTTCCTTATAAAATTCATGATAATTTTAAAAATTACCAAGACACCATCTTATTGGTTGATGAAGGCGAAAAACAAGTGTCAAGCACTGTTGGTCATGCGTTAATGCATAATCATCCGTTTGCAAAACAACGTTTTAAGCAGGCGAACAGCAATATTTCAAAGATTTCAATTGCGCTTCAAAACGGCGATTTATCGGCATTTATTGCCAATGTGGAGAGTGAAGCCTTGAGTTTGCACGCGATGATGATGACCAGCAATCCTTATTTTATTCTAATGAAACCAAATACTTTAAAAATAATCAATGAAATTTGGGAGTTTAGAGCAGCGACAAAATCAAACATTTGTTTTACCTTAGATGCCGGAGCCAACGTTCATGTGTTGTTTCCTGAAAAGGAAAAGGAAAAAGTTAACAATTTCATAAAAAGCAACTTAATGCAATTTTGTCAAGAAAATCATTATATTTGCGACAGCATTGGAAAAGGTGCAAAAAAAATATCCAATATTTAATCTATGAAGGGTCCTTTATTTTACGCAAAAATTTTACTTTTTGGAGAGTACGGAATCATTAAAGATTCCAAAGGTTTGGCCATACCTTATAATGTATACCAAGGCGCTCTAAAAAAATCAAAAATTTTATCTGAAGCCGCGAAAAATTCGAATGGTAATTTAGAAAAGTTTTATGAGTATTTAGCAAATTTAGAAGTTCTGGATTTGGTTAGTTTCAGGCTGGATGAATTCAAAAAAGATATTGAAAGCGGAATGTATTTCGACTCCAGTATCCCGCAAGGATATGGCGTTGGAAGTTCGGGAGCATTGGTAGCTGCTGTTTATGACAAATATGCCAACGATAAAATTACGGTTTTAGATAATTTAACAAGGGAAAAATTATTGAAATTGAAGGTCATATTTTCATTGATGGAATCTTTTTTTCACGGTAAAAGCTCAGGTTTAGATCCTTTAAATTCTTATTTGAGCCTTCCGATCTTAATCAATTCAAAAGACAATTTAGAAGCCACGGGGATTCCATCGCAAAGAGAAGGGAAAGGAGCCGTGTTTTTATTGGATTCTGAAATGATTGGCGAAACAGCACCTATGATCACCATTTTCATGAATAAAATGAAGAATGAAGGCTTCCGAAAAATGTTAAATGAGGATTTTGCCAAACATACAGATGCCTGTATAGAAGATTTTTTGAATGGAGATGTGAAATCATTATTTGGAAATGTTAAACAACTTTCAAAAGTGGTTTTGGATAATTTTAAACCCATGATTCCGAAAGCTTTTCATAAAATATGGAAAAACGGAATTGAATCAAATGCCTATTATTTAAAATTATGCGGCTCCGGCGGAGGCGGTTACATATTGGGGTTTACTGAAGACTTCGATAACGCAAAAATTCTTTTGAAAGATTATAAACTGGAATTGGTTTATAGATTTTAACAAAATAATCACTTAAAAATAAAATTTAATAACATAATTTTATTGTTGAATTTTATTGCATCTCACCATGGATTTACTGGATATAGCCAAAAAAAACAACAAAAAAAAAGCACCATTTTATATTAAATTGCTGAGTTTATTTTCCGTTGTCAGAGGTTACAACATTGCACTCATCGTGATTGCTCAATACTTAGCTTCCATATTTATATTTTCTCCTGAAAAAACATTGAGGCACGTTTTGCTCGATGTTAATCTTTATTTTATTGTGCTCTCTACAATTTGCGTCATTGCTTCAGGATATATCATCAATAATTTTTACGATTTTGAAGCGGACAAAATTAACAGGCCAATAAAGGCAACAATAGATTCCATTGTTAAGCAAAAAACAAAATTGCAGATCTACTTTTTGTTAAATTTTTTAGGCGTCATTTTTGCTCTTTTAGTTTCATGGAGAGCCGCATTATTTTTTTCTGTGTATATTTTTTTAATTTGGTTTTACTCTCATAAACTCAAAAAATATCCTTTAACCGGATTTTTTTCAGCTGCAATTTTAGCCATTTTGCCGTTTTTTGCAGTGTTTGTTTATTATAAAAACTTTTCGGAAATTATTTTTACGCACGCGGCATTTTTATTCTTTATCTTATTGATTCGAGAATTAATCAAAGATTTGGAAGGAATAAAGGGGGATTTTATTCTGAATTATCAAACCATAGCCGTAAAATATGGTGAGCATTTCACTAAAATTCTCATCACAATTTTAGTGATTATGACGCTTAATCCAATCTACTTTTTATTGAGGTATCCAGAAATTGGCGGAATGAAATATTATTTTTACGTCAGTAGTGTGGTATTGTTCTTATTTGTTCTTTTTTTATGGTTCAGCAAGAGTAAAAATAACTATACCTTATTGCATTTCGTATTAAAATTGGTGCTGCTTGCGGGTGTATTTAGCTTAGCGTTAATAGACTACTCGGTCATCATTAATAAAATTCTTTTAAAATAAATTTTATATTCTTCATAATTAGAAGAATATAAATTATTTTTGCAAAAAATAAAAAAAATGAATTCAAGTAAAAACTCGTCGGGAGGACGACACCAAGGTAAAAAAAAGCCTCAAAGAACTACTGCTAAAAAGTTTGAAACCAAAAAGAAACCTTCTGGAAACTTCAGGGACAAACCAACTTTCAAAAAGGAAAGCCCATTTTCTAAAAAAGAAAGACCAATTTCAAGAGAAGAAAAACCAACTCCAAAACAAGCTAAACAGGACAATGAAATTGAAGGAATCCGTTTAAATAAATACATTTCAAACGCCGGTATTTGTTCGCGCAGAGAAGCTGATGTTTATATTAAAGCCGGAAGTGCGTCAGTGAACGGAAAACTTGTCACAGAAATGGGCTATAAAGTGACCTTAGGAGATGAGGTTCGTTTTGACGGTTCTATAATAAATCAGGAACAAAAAAGATATGTGCTGCTTAATAAGCCAAAGAATTATATCACTACGATGGACGATGATCGTGGTCGTAAAACGGTGATGGAATTAATTGCAAACGCCTCTAAAGAACGTATTTATCCTGTAGGACGATTGGACAGAAACACAACTGGACTGTTGCTTTTTACGAATGATGGTGAATTGGCCAAAAAGCTGACACACCCAAAAAATAATATTCAAAAAATATATCATGCAACTTTGGATAAAAAACTTTCAAATAGTGATCTTATAAAGATTTCTGAAGGTTTTATGTTAGATGAAAAAAGAGTGATTGTTGATGATATTTCCTATGTTGTCAATCAACCAAAAACGGAAGTAGGCGTTAAAATTCACTCAGGCAGAAACCGAATCGTGCGCAGGATATTTGAACACTTCGATTATAGTGTTGTAAAACTTGACCGTGTAATTTTTGCGGGACTTACAAAAAAAGACTTACCCCGAGGCCATTGGAGGCATTTAACCGAAATGGAGTTAAATACCTTAATGATGCTTTAAAATGCAAAAACAAAAACCAAGTGAAATCTTGGTTTTTGTTTTTTAAAGATTTCTTTTCAATATTCATTAAAATAATATTTTGGTGCCGTTATTTTTTTATATTTGGCATTATATAAAGAAGTAATTAAATATTCATTTTATTTTTTTAAGTCCAAAATATAACTAATTTTTATGAAGAGAATAATTGTAGATTATAAAAAACTAACCTCTGAAATTCTAAATTTGTTGGTGGAGAAATTCCCTGACGGTTATGGCATTAGGGATATTATAAGGTTTACAAATCATAAAGGTCAATATGTTGAAGCTGTAGAAGTAGCAACAGAAGACACCATTTACTTAGTCAAAATTAGTGATGAACTGGTAGATAGCATGGAAAATTTTTATGAGGAAGAGGAAGATGACATTATAGAAAGAGATTTGGATATAGACTTAGACTTAAAAGCACCAATTGACGGCGATGAAAGTGATGATTTAGATAATGATGATAATGATGAGGAAGAATATAAGGAAGAGGATATTGATGATGAAGATGATAAATAAAAACTACTAATTCTTGACCTGGTTAATTATAAGATTCTTTTGTGAAGGGAAGGAAATGATTTCTTCGTCTTTTAAGCAGAACAACAGGTGTTTTGGATTCAAAACACCACAAAAATATCAGTAAAAGAAAAACCCTTGAATATCTATATGATAATCAAGGGTTTACTTTTTTGATGGTGGTGCCTCCAGGAATCGAACCAGGGACACAAGGATTTTCAGTCCTTTGCTCTACCAACTGAGCTAAGGCACCATCGCTTTAGCGGTTGCAAATATAAATTTATTTTTTAGACATATCAAAACAATTTAGAAAAATCTGTTGTATTTTTGAACTCTTTAATAAAACGTATGAACTTAATTATAGATGTGGGCAATACAAGAATTAAAACTGC
>JAGXIN010000063.1 GCA_024635575.1 Flavobacteriia bacterium | reverse complement strand
GAGTGTCATTCCAATTAAAATCAAAGTCTCTTTCCAAATAAAGAAGAGTCCCACTCCTTTTAGCATAATTCCTTTTAAAATTAGGATAAACCATTTCGCGGGAATAATATTACTGATTGCCTGTAAAATCAATGGCATACTAGAAATAGGAAAAATGAAACCCGACAATAAAATGGTGGGTAACATGAGTCCCATTAAAGAAATCATCATGGCTGTTTGCTGCGTTGCGGAGATGGTAGAAATTAAAATTCCTAACGATAAGGAGGTTATAATAAAAAACACACTTTCTAAAGCCAGCAAAAATAAGCTTCCCTGGATGGGCATTTCAAAAACAAAAATGCTTAGTAAAACAATAACAACCGCATTAATAATGGATAAAAATATATAGGGAATCACTTTTCCAACGATTACCTGAAAAGGTTTTAAAGGTGAAACCAATAAAATTTCCATGGTGCCCAGCTCTTTTTCACGTGTTATGGAAATGGAGGTCATCATGGCAGAGACCAACATTAAAATAATGGTCATTACACCAGGAACGAACATAAAAACACTTTTTAATTCGGGATTGTATACCATTCTTGTTTTGGTGTCAATTTGATATTCGAGATTTATGTCTTTGTTTATTTCCTTTCGATAACTTCCTATAATGGCACTTATGTAATTGGTGATGGAATTTGCGGTATTGGGATCGGTAGCATCTGTTATGATATGCACTTTTGCCGAGTTGTCTTTAGTTAAATTTTTCTTGAAATCTTTTTCGAAAACAAGTACGGCATGAACTTTCCCCTTTTGAAAAACAGATTCTATATCGGTTTCATTTGTGATGCTTTGTTTGATGCTGAAATATTTTGATGCTGAAATTTTATGAATAATTTCTTGCGTAGTTACATCATTTGATTTGTCAAAAATCGCAAGATCAACATTGTTAATTTCATTGGTAATGGCAAAGCCAAAGAGCAAAATTTGGGCAACAGGCATTCCAAATAGAATAAACAGCGACCTTTTGTCCCTAAAAATATGGTAAAACTCTTTTTTTATAAATCCAATAAATCGTTTCATTCCCTTGCTAATTTTAAAAACACATCATTCATAGTATCAACTTTAAACAGTTCCTTTAATTTTTTTGGTGTATCTAAAGCTTCAATTTTTCCATTAACCATAATAGAAACACGATCGCAATACTCTGCTTCATCCATATAATGTGTAGTCACAAAAATTGTAGTTCCATTATTTGCAGCTTTATAGATCATTTCCCAAAATTGACGACGCGTAATTGGGTCAACACCACTTGTTGGTTCATCTAAAAAAATAATTTTCGGATTGTGTAACAATGCCACTGAAAAAGATATTTTTTGCTTCCATCCTAAAGGTAAGGAGCCTACAAGCTGATTGATAACTTCCTGTAAATTTAATTCTTCAGTTAGCTCAATGGTTTTTTTATTGATTTGTGTTCTTGACAATCCATAAATTCCACCGAAAAAAGTAATGTTTTCTTTTACCGTTAAATCGTCATATAAAGCAAACTTCTGACTCATATAACCTATGTTTTTTTTAATGTCATCAGGGTTTTTATATACATCAAAATTAGCTATCTGTGCATTTCCGGAAGTTGGTTTTGCAATACCAATAAGCATTTTCATGGCAGTTGTTTTACCTGCGCCATTAGCACCTAAAAATCCAAATATTTCTCCTTTTTTTACTTTAAAAGAAATCGCATTTACAGCGGTAAAATCACCAAACATTTTAGTTAAATTTTCAACTTCTATGATATTTTCTTTTCCCATTTAAAGATTTATTTATATTATTTAGCGAGTTCCATAAATGTATCTTCTATGGTTGCTTGTGTTTTATTGATTTGTATGTTTTGAAGTTGCTGCTCTTCTAAAAATTGGAGCAATTCGTTTGGATTAAAATCGTCTCTTTTATCTGTATAATGAACAAATTCTCCAAACGGATACACGCTGTAATTGTGTTCGTATTCCTTTAAGATTTCAATAAGCTTATACATATTGTTGGCACTTATATTGTAAATTGCTTTTGGAAACTTTTTTACAATTTCTTGAGGTGTATTAATTTCTAATATCTTTCCATCTTGTATTAAGGCAATTCTATCACACATTGAAGCTTCGTCCATATAAGGTGTTGAAACTAAAATGGTAATCCCTTTTTGTTGCAAACGTTTTAGCATTTCCCAAAATTCTTTACGGGAAACAGGATCCACACCGGTGGTTGGCTCATCTAAAAACAATACTTTCGGTTTGTGAATTAAAGCACAGCTCAAAGCTAATTTTTGCTTCATTCCACCAGATAATTTTCCTGCTCTACGTTTTTTAAAAGGCTCAATTTGAATGTAAATGTCTTTTATCAACTCGTAATTTTCTTCGATGGTTGTTCCAAAAATTGTGGCAAAAAACGCTAAATTTTCCTCAACGGTTAAATCTTGATATAACGAAAATCGACCAGGCATATAACCCACATGATTTCTAATATCTTTATAGTCTTTAACAACATCAAATCCCGCAACGGTAACGGTGCCTTTATCTGCAAAAAGCAAGGTGGTTAAAATTCTGAAAATGGTCGTTTTTCCGGCGCCATCAGGTCCAATTAACCCGAACAATTCCCCTTCTTTTACTTCAAAAGAAACATCGTTAACAGCATGAACTTTTTTGAATGATTTGCTGATATTTTTTACGGAAATACTCATTTTTAGAATGTTGTTTTATTTGAAATAGGCTGAATATTCCGACAAATGTTTGTTTAGTTTTTCCAAAGCAGATTTACGAGTTGCCATATCTTCAGCTGTCAAATATTTAAATAATGGTTTCATAGGTAAAAGGTAATTATGCAATTGGTCGTGAGCCTTTCCGGTCATGGTGCATTTGGAAATGATAGTTCCGAATTCAGCTTCCAATTTTGATTTAAGCTCAGGATAAGCTTCCATATTTTCCGTATCGGTAAATGTGGCTACTATCTGGCTCATTTTTTGGATTCCCTGAGTGGTTTCAACATTTGCCATCCATAAATTCCCGTTATTTAATTCCATTACAGCTTCACTTTCATGAGACTCTTCAACGGTTTGCTTAGGCTCAGCTGTTTGTTGTTTTTTCTTTTGATTGCATGAAACAACTAGAATGGTTGTCAACAAGGCTACTGTTAATATGGCTATTTTTTTCATTTTGTTATTTTTAAGGTTTTTTGTTTAAATTTTTTAAAGGTCAATAGATAAATTACAATCCAAATGCTGATTCTGAAACTCATCGCTTTTAAGCTTTCCGAAGCCACGGTCTCACTAAAAAAGTATAGATATATTGCCACAAAAATATGCGCAGCAAGCACAAATACAATTGCTTTTTTGGCAAATGACTTGTTTTTCAAAATAAGGTAGGCCACCACAAGTGAAATAGCACCAAATATGACATTGTAAATGACCAGATCATTGAGAACTGTATAATCTTTCACATCAATTCCCAACAGCACTTTTGAGCCGGCGACAACAGATATTCCGCCTATAAATAAGGCAAGTATTGCAGCTATTTTGTATAAATATTTCATAATAAAGGGTTTGTATTTCAGTTTTTAACTGAAAACGGCAACTGCCAACTGATTACTGAGTTATCCACATTTCCGCAGGCATTCCAATTTTTAGACTTCCGTCATTTTTTACATCAATTTTTACCGCATATACCAAATTGACACGTTCTTCTTTGGTTTGAATTATTTTTGGGGTAAATTCAGCTTCAGATGATACCCAGACGATTATTCCCTTAAAGTTTTTCATGGCGTCGCCTGCATCAATTTTCACCGTCACTTCTTGTCCGATTTTAATGTTTGAAAGTTGGGTTTCATTTACATAAACACGCAATTCCATCGTGCTTAAATCGGCTATTTTATATAAAGGTCTGCCAAAAGAAGTCAACTCATTTACTTCAGCATATTTTGCTAACACAGTGCCGTTTACGGGGTTTATAATCTTACTTTTTTGAAGCAAATCTTCCACTTGCTTTAGCTGTACGTCAATACTTTCTATTTCGTTAATTACTGGTGAATTTTGACTTTTTACGCTTTTAATTTGTTTTTGAATCACGTTAATTTCTCCATTAATGTCATCCAATTGTTTTTGGGTTCCGGCATTTTCTCGGATTAAATTTTCAATTCTGGTTTTGTTGACTGTCGCCGTTTTTAATTGAGCCTTCAGAACATTTATTTGAGACAATACACTTTTAGATTTTGAATAGATGATATCTTTGGAAGCCAATAATTGATCTCTTTTTAGACTCAACGGAATGGTATCAATAAATCCCACATAGTCATCTTTTTTCAGCATTTGGCCTTCTTCTACATTAAATTGCATCAATTTTCCGTTATTTTCTGCGGAAACAGTTATCTCTGTAGCTTCAAAATTTCCATATCCGTCGGCCTTTTCATTGTTTTTACAGGCAACAAATAGGTTTCCGAAAATGAGTAAACCGATAATAATTTTAGTAATTTTCATTTGAGTTGATTTAAATTTTATACTTTTCTTTAGACCTTTAGCTTAAAAACCTTTCGTTATATTATAATTAGCTTTTGCAAACTGCAATTGTATGTGATGCGTGCTTAAGTTATTTTCCGCCTCATATAAATTGGTCAATTCCGTAACGTAAGCTGATGATGTGATTACGCCATTTTTTAATTGTGAACCAGAAGTTTCCAAAATTTTCTTTCTCAATGCTATAATTTTTTCGTCAGATTCAATAAAAGCTGAAATTTTCTTTATTTCCGATTGCTGTTGGGTAAGTTCCATAGCTGTATTCAGTTCAAAAACTTCTTGCTCACTGTCTATAATTTCTTTATTCATCAGTAATGATTCACGTTGTTTTTTGGTCGAATTCCAGTCGAAGACATTCCAGTTCAGTTTAATTCCGGCGATATAATAGGTTTGAAAAGAGTTATCTAGCATATTCAATCCCGGATTTCCATAACCACCTGTTGCAAAGCCTGATAATTTTGGCGAATTTTTCTTGTTAATTAGTTGTTCGGAAGCAGCAACTTTTTCTTTTTGAAGCTGGAACAAATCCAATTCCGGTCGTTCAATATCCGTTTTGAAATCGATATTAATTTCAGGATTTTCCAACGTAATATTTTGAGAAACTGGAACCCCGATTAACATGGAAAGTGTTTTCATTAAACTGGTTTTATTTAAATCAGTTTCAATTAATTGTTGGTCAATTTTTAGCAATTCAGCTTCTAAAACACTGTCGGAATTTGGCAGCAACATCCCATATTTTATGCCTGATTTCACTTCCTTTAGCGTGGTTTCGAGTTGTGTTTTTTTTGCTGCCAACAATGCTATTTTTTTATGTAACAGCAGGGTTGAAAAGTAAAATTGATTAACTTGTTCTTTTAGCTGGTATAAATTTACTTCAACTTGCTTTTGCTGTGTTTTTTGGGAAGCTGATTTTTCTGCCAGTGAAGCATTGATGAAACCACCATCGTAAATTAATTGATTTACTGAAATAGTTGCCCTATACTGGTCTTTATTTGGAGGTGATATAGTTGATTCAGGATTGCTAAAAGGTAATTCTATAACATCCGATTGGTAGCTTGCCTGCGCCAAAAAATCCAGTTTGGGAAGTTTTCCGGTTTTAATGACTTCTAAATCCAATTCGCTTTGTGTTGTCAATAATTTTTTTTGTTTTGCTAACGGAAAATTACTTTCAGCCAAAGTGTAACATTGTTCCAAACTTAGTTTTTCTTGGGAAAAACCGTTTAAAGCGATAAGCAGTACTATTAAGACACTAACTTTTTTCATCTGTTTAAATTTTATTTTTTAGCGGTAACAGATGCTGTTCGCCATTAATCATTCCTCTTTGTGTCAAAATTTGATATGCTCGTTTCATCTTTTTAAATTTTTATGGCATTGATAATAAAGTTGGAAACTTCTATTTTTCTTTCATGCATCAGTTTAAGAAAATCATCGTCATCAAGATTTAAAAAACCCTTAATTAAGGGAGCTCCAACAAAAGGAAATACATTTAAAGCCAGAATATTGATAAACAATTGTTCCGCTTTGATTGGTTTTATAAGACCGTCTTTTACATCATTTTCTATTTGTTTTCTGAATTTGTCAATATTTGGCATTTTTTCTGAAAATAATTTTTCCACAAATTCAGGATTCATGTTCAATTCCTGAATGATAAAATTGGGCAAATACGGATGCTTAACAATAAAGGAAATATAGTTTTGTGTAAAATTTATAATTTTATCAAAAAGACTATTATCTGCATTAATGATTTCATTTAACTGAGGTGCTAAAGTTGAAAATGCGCTTTTAAAAACCGCTTCAAAAAGTAACTGTTTGCTCCTGTAATAATAATGCAGCATGGATTTATTAATACCCGCTTCATCAGCAATTTCCTGCATTCTTGCTGCTGCCATTCCTTTGCGTTGGAATATTCCTTTTGCGGCATTTAAAATGGTGGATTCCGGAGTGCTCTGTGCTTCTTTCTTCATATGTTAACTATTTAGTTCAACCAAATGGTTAACAAATGTAAAAAATTATATTTAATTCACAAAATAAATGCTATTTTTATGAAATATTTTAAGTCAAATTAGTATGAAAAAAATAGTAAAATACGGTCTGTTACTTGTAGTTTTAGCACTTGTTTACGTTGTTTACACCAACTATCCAAGATTGGATATCATTACAGGTTTTTCAGCAAAAAGCGTTTGTTCCTGCACCTTTGAAGCCGGAAGAGATTTAGAGTCCATTGAAGCGGGAGATAACGATATTGATCTGGTTAATTACGCTAACAATAAAATTAATTTCGAAGAAAAGTCGGTGACTTCAACTGTTTTTGGTTTAAAACCCAGAAAGGCAATTTATAAAGATGGTTTAGGTTGTATATTGATTCCTGCTGGTGAAAATGAGAAGATATCATTTAAACCAAACCGAAAAATCTCACAAAGCAGTTTGCCTTATCCCTATGGAAATGCACCTGAAAAGGATACACTTTTCAACAATGTTGATAAAAAACTGCTAAAAATGGCCGTGGAAAATGCTTTTGATTGTGAAGGTTATGAAGAAGTTAAAAGAACCAGAGCCGTCCTTGTTCTTTATAAAGATCAAATTATTGCTGAAAAATATGCGCTGGGATTTTCGAAGGAAACGAAACTGTTGGGCTGGTCAATGACCAAAAGTATTACGAGCGCCGTTTTGGGTGTGCTTGAAAAACAAGAAAAAATTTCGCTGAATCAGAACAAGTTATTTAAAGAATGGGAAAATGACAATCGCTCAAAAATAACGTTGAACAATTTGTTGCAAATGAACAGCGGCTTGGAATGGAATGAAGATTATAACAATATTTCTGATGTTACTAAAATGTTGTTTTTAGCTAAAGATATGAGCCGTGCACAATTGAACAAACCATTAGTTGGTGAACCAAATAGTAGCTGGAATTACTCTTCCGGAACCACAAATATGCTGTCGGGATTTATTAGAAATCAGTTTAAGACACATCAGGAATATCTGGATTTTTGGTATGCGGAACTCGTAGATAAAATTGGCATGAATTCCATGACCATTGAAACCGACTTGGCAGGAAATTATGTTGGTTCCTCATACAGCTGGGCAACTGCCCGTGATTGGGCGAAATTTGGTTTGTTGTATTTGCACAATGGAAATTGGAATGGTGAGCAACTGCTCAACGAATCCTGGGTTAAATATGCTGCAACGCCAACAAATGGTTCAAACGGGCAATATGGTGCGCATTTTTGGTTAAATGCAGGCGGTAAATATCCAAATGTTCCCAAAGATTTATTTTCATGTAATGGCTACCAAGGGCAACATGTTTTTATAATTCCTTCAAAAGACCTAGTAATTGTCAGATTTGGCTTAGCGGAAAATCCGGATTTTGATGTCAATACTTTTTTGAGTGAAATATTGATTGCCATAAAATAGTATGATTGATGTAACAAAAAAAAGCCGCGATAAGCGGCTTTTTTTAGGTTTTAATAAAGTAAAATTTAAAGTTCAAATCCCAACTGAACATTCAATTTTTTGGCAATAAACTTAGAAATCAAGGTTTTCAACTGCGGAATTTTAATTTTTTCAACCACATCGTTTCCGAATGCGTATAGCAATAATGCTTTGGCTTCTTGTTTAGGAATTCCTCGCGATTGCATGTAAAATAAAGCACTTTCATCCAATTGACCAATGGTGCATCCGTGAGAACATTTTACATCATCGGCAAAAATTTCCAATTGAGGTTTAGAGTTGATGGCTGCGCCATCATCAATTAAAATAGAATTATTTTGCTGAAAAGCATTCGTTTTTTGGGCAGCTTGACGTACAATTACTTTTCCGTTAAAAACACCAACGGATTTATCGGCATAAATGCCTTTGTATAACTCATGGCTTTCGCAATTTGGAAACTTATGATCCACAAGCGTATGGTTATCAACATGTTGTTTGTTGTTTAAAATAGTAATCCCATTTAGGTTGGAATTGATATGTTCTCCTTCCTGGTAGAATTCTAAATTGTTTCTGGTCATTTTTCCTCCAAATGAAAAAGTATTTACAGAAGCCACACTTTGTTGTTTTTGTGAAATAAAAGTGCTGTCGATTAAAGAAGATTCATCAGTATCATTTTGAATTTTATAATAATCTATAATGGCTCTTTTATGTACAAAAATTTCTGTAACAGAGTTTGTGAGCGTGGTATTTTTAGATAAATTTTGATGGCGTTCAATAATCTGAACGTGTGAATTTTCACCAACAACAATCAAATTTCTTGGCTGCAACAAAACCTCTTTTTCGCTTCCTGTCGAAAAATTAATAATTTGTATAGGTTTTGGAACAATGGTGTTTTTTGGAATGTTTATGAAAGCACCTTCTTTAACAAAAGCAGTATTCAATTCCGACAAACTAATGTTTTTGTTGGCAATGGTGTTTAAATAATTGTCGATGACCATTTTATATTTTGGTCTTGCCAATGCTGAAGACAATACGCATACATCACATTCATCGTGGGTAGTTTCAGACAAAAATGAATTGAATTCGCCATCAACAAAAATTAATGTATAAGAATCAATGTCATTGATTAAATAGTCTTTAATATTTTTAAATCCAACCGACTTTTCAGCACTTGGAAAAAGACTAAAATCGTGTTTAAGTAAAGGGTTTAAATTTGTATATTTCCATTCTTCATCCCTTTTTGTCGGAAAACCATCTTTTTCAAAATTTTGAATGGCTTCTAGCCGAATGGCATGCACCGTTGAATCAAGGTCAATATTTCCTTTGTTTTCAAAAGCTAAAAATGAAGAAACTAATTTTTCTTTTAATTCCATTGTTTTTTAGTATTCAGTATCAGTTTTCAGCTTACAGTTATTAACCGCTTTCTGTAACTGCTTACTTTATTTAGTATTATTTATTTCAACCAGTCGTAACCTTTTTCTTCAAGTTCGTAAGCCAGTTCTTTTCCGCCTGATTTTACTATTTTTCCATTGTACAATACGTGAACAAAATCAGGAATTATATAATCTAATAAACGTTGGTAGTGCGTGATTAACAACACCGCGTTTTTTTCGTTTTTAAGTTTGTTTACGCCAGTTGCCACAACTTTAAGCGCGTCAATGTCCAAACCTGAATCGGTTTCGTCCAGAATAGCCAATTGCGGTTCCAGCATCGCCATTTGGAATATTTCATTTCGTTTTTTCTCGCCGCCTGAAAATCCTTCATTTAAAGAACGTGATAAAAATTTCCGGTCAATTTCCAGTAAATCAGCCTTTTCACGAATCAAATGTAACATTTCTTTTGCCGGTAATTCTTCTAATCCTTTCGCTTTTCGCGTTTCATTAATGGCGGTTTTTATAAAGTTTGTAACGGTTACGCCAGGAATTTCAATGGGGTACTGAAATGACAAAAAGACACCTTTATGAGCTCTTTTTTCAGGAGCGAAATCGGACAAATCTTCACCGTTTAACACTACAGAACCTTCAGTAACCTCAAATTCCTCTTTTCCTGCGATAACAGATGCAAGTGTGCTTTTTCCTGAACCATTTGGTCCCATAATCGCATGAACTTCACCAGCTTTTATTTCGAGATTTATCCCTTTTAAAATCTCTTTGCCATTTATATTTGCGTGTAAATTTTTTACTTCTAACATTGTTGTTGTTTTATAAAATCTAATTTTATTTCATCTATTTTTTCGAATTGGTCGGCGTTAAAATGTTGGTCACCTAAATAATCCATTCCTAAATATGCGGCTGATTTTCGAAATGGTATATAAAATTCATTTTCAATTTTACTGCTATGGGAATTTGAAATTACAGCCATTTTCATTCCATTCAGTCTTCTTCCTGTTTCTTTTTCAATCCTGATTAAATCAGAAAAACGATCAAAAAATACTTTCATAATACCACTCATACTATACCAGTAAACTGGTGTGGCAAAAATTAAGGTATCATATTTTTCAATGATATTTTTTATAAGCGGAAAAAAATCATCATCGCTATTTTTACTTTCATAGTCATAATAGGAAATGTTGTATTGACTTAAATTCACCACATCAATATTGAATTGTTTTGCAACATTCTCTATAATTCTTGTTGTGTTTCCATTATTACGAGAAGACCCTACTATGATTATTTTTTTATTTTCCATTTTTTTAACCTACAGATCCTTCTAAACTAATTTCCAATAATTTTTGTGCTTCTACAGCAAATTCCATTGGTAATTTATTAAGCACATCTTTACCAAATCCGTTTACGATTAATGCAATTGCTTTTTCGGTATTTATGCCACGTTGGTTGCAGTAAAACAATTGATCTTCTCCAATTTTACTTGTGGTGGCTTCATGTTCTATTTGAGCAGATTTATTTTTTACTTCAATATAAGGAAATGTATGCGCACCACATTTGTCTCCCATTAATAAGGAGTCACATTGCGAAAAATTTCTGGCATTATTTGCTCTTGGGCTAATTTGCACCAAACCTCTATAGGAGTTGTGTGAATGGCCTGCTGAAATTCCTTTTGATATAATGGTACTTTTTGTATTATTTCCTAAATGAATCATTTTTGAGCCAGTATCGGCTTGCTGAAAATTATTGGTCACCGCGATGGAGTAAAATTCACCAGTGGAGTTGTCGCCTTTTAAGATGCAACTCGGGTATTTCCAGGTGATTGCACTTCCTGTTTCCACTTGTGTCCAGGAAATTTTTGCATTTTTTTCGCACAATCCACGCTTGGTCACAAAATTAAAGACGCCACCTTTCCCTTCTTTATCGCCAGGAAACCAGTTTTGAACCGTAGAGTATTTTATTTCTGCATCATCTAAAGCGATCAATTCAACAACAGCAGCGTGCAACTGATTTTCATCACGTGCAGGTGCCGTGCAACCTTCCAAATAACTCACATAACTGCCTTCATCCGCAATTAACAATGTGCGCTCAAATTGTCCGGTTCCTCCCTCATTTATTCTGAAGTAGGTTGACAATTCCATCGGACAAGAAACGCCCTTTGGGATGTAGCAAAACGAACCGTCAGAAAAAACTGCCGAGTTTAAGGCCGCATAAAAATTATCGGTTTTTGGAACGATGCTTCCAATATATTTTTTAACCAATTCAGGATGTTCTTGAATGGCTTCAGAAATCGGACAAAAAATAATGCCTCTTTCATTTAATGTCTTTTTGAAAGTAGTTGCCACAGAAACTGAGTCCATCACAATATCAACTGCCACATTGGACAAGCGTTTTTGTTCTCCGATTGAAATGCCGAGTTTTTCAAATGTTTTCAGCAATTCTGGATCAACTTCATCCAAACTGTTCAGTTTAGGTTTTTTTTTCGGTGCCGAATAGTAGCTGATATCTTGAAATGAAGGTTTTGTATAATGTATGTTTGCCCATTC